>NZ_DCNR01000082.1:49789-67494 GCF_002322065.1 Dermacoccus sp. UBA1591
GCCACGCACCTGCGTCGCGACTGGGATCGCTTCGTCATCGAGGGCCAGGGGGTCCGCTGCGTCGACGACCGACCATGGGTCACCGGCGGGGAGAGCGCCGAACTCGTCATGGCGCTGTGTTGCCTCGACGGCACGCCGCACGAAGATCGCGCGCGACGCGACGCGCGCGCCGTCTTCGCCGACCTGCAGCACACACGCGACACGAGCGGCGGCTATTGGACGGGCTATGTCGTCGACGACGATGCTGTGTGGCCCGTCGAGCAGACGGGGTGGAGTGCCGGCGCGATGCTGCTCGCCGCCGATGCCCTCGACGGCCTCACGCCCGCCGCCAACTTCTTCCACGCCATGACGTGGCCGGCCCGCACGCCGAGCCATAGCGCCGCCAGAGACCACGAGGAGCCCCGATGAGCACCCCGCCCCTTCCCCAGGACGTCCTCGACGCCTTCCACGCGACGACCGGTTTCATGCCCGACGACGAAGGTCAGGCCCTGTACGAGGCGGCCGCGAGAGCCCGTCCCGGCACCTGGCTCGAGATCGGCACGTACTGCGGCAAGTCGACGGTGCTGCTCGCGCAGGCGGCGCGCGTCGTCGCCGGATCGTCCGACGCCGCAACGCAGGTGGTGACCGTCGACCATCACCACGGCAGCGAGGAGAATCAGCCCGGCTGGGAGTGGCACGACACGTCGATGGTCGATGAGCACTCGGGGCTGCTCGACACGCTGCCCGCATTTCGTCGCACGTGGGACGAGCACGTCAAGGACGTCGTCAGCATCGTCGTCGCGACGACGGCGCAGGTCGCGACGTGGTGGCGCACCCCCGTCGAGTTCCTCTTCCTCGACGGCAACCACGTCGAGGAGATGGCGCAGCACGACTACGCGGCGTTCGCGCCGCACGTCAGCGTCGGCGGGTTGCTCGCGGTGCACGACGTCTTCCCCGACCCGGCCGACGGCGGGCAGGCACCGTGGCATGTCGTCGAACGCGCCCTGGGCGACGGCTTCGAGCAGGTGTCGCAGACGGGCTCGTTGCGCATCCTGCGGCGCCGCTGACCCCAGCAACCTAATTTCGGCCTCCGCCACCGAATTGTTGCCCCTTGCACAACTTATGAGTCGGATCTCATAATGCATGAATGAACGGGGCGCCTGCGGCCGTCACCGTCAGCCGGGGGCGGAGGCCGATGAGCAATCCGATGACGAGCTTGGTGCTCGACGAGGGGATGAGCGTCGAACTGCGGGGGCAGTTGGCGCTGTGTGAGGACGAGGTCGTCCTGACGGGCTGTGGGGTGCTGCCGTTCGGTTCGCCGCCGCATCTGACGTGGGAGCAGACGCCCTTCGTAGCACTGGCCACCGACTGCGCGAAGAAGGCGCGGCCGCTCGTGGGGCAGCCCGTGTTCGGGCGTGCGACGTGGACCGGGTACGAGATCAGTGCGTGCGAACTCGAGCCGGGGGACGCTTGGGCGCACGCACACGACATCCCCGGTCCGCTGACGAAGGACCGCACCCCCGTCAGCGCGCACGTGCGCTCCGTCGAGGCCGGCCTGTTCTCGAGCGGCGCCATGCTGCGTCGCGTCCGTTTTCTCGACGACGGGCGACCGCGCGTCATCGCCAGCGCCACTGACGTCGAGCTCACGACGCGACTGCTCACACCCATCTACGGTGATGCGCTCGAGGTGCATCGCAGCCGCTGGAGCGTCAGCGAGGTGCGTGGCCTCGACGACATCCTCAACGATCTGCCCGAGGACAAGGTGCTCAAGATCGAGTACCGCATGGACGGTGACGGCACGATCAGCCGCAAGCTGCGCGTCAACTACGTCGACGATGATCTCGCGCGCTCCCTCGCCCCATTTCCGCCCGAGATGCTCGCCGTCTACGCCGTCGTCGAACCCGAGGGCGCGCCGCAGGATCGTGACCCCTGGTTTCCCGCGCGAGCCCGGCATCTCGTGCGTTCGGCCGGCACCCCCGATGTGCCGGCGCGCGAACACGCGCGCGTGTAGCGCGCGAGTGGCCCGGCACCCGGCGATGCAGACAGCGCGCCGCCGCGCAGGCCTCACAGGCCTGCGCGGCGGGCTTGTCTCGTGATTCAGCGACGACGGGTGGCGACCAAGCTCGTCGCCGTCACCGTCAGCAGCGACAGGACGATGACGCTGAGCGAGACGGCCGTCGACGGCGTCCACACCCATGACCAGACGTCGTGCGCCCAGTGCGCGATGAGCTTGTAGCCGATGAACGCGAGGATGACGGCGAGACCGTAGCCGAGGTGTACGAGCCTGCCGAGGACGCCCTCGACGAGGAAGTACAGCGCGCGCAGACCGAGCAGCGCGAACGCGTTCGTCACGAAGACGAGGTACGGGTCGGACGTGATGCCGTAGACGGCGGGCACCGAGTCGAGCGCGAACAAGGCGTCCGTCGCGAGGACGGCCAGCGTCACGACGGCCAGAGGCGTCAACGCGCGACGGACGGACCGACCGGTGGCGCCGGCGTCAGCATCTTCTCGCACGAGCATCGCGGAGCCGCGGTAGCCGTCGGTGACGGGGAAGAAACGGCGGATGACCTTGACGATGCGCATGTCACCCGGGTCGACGGTGTGGTCGTCGCCCTGACGGGTGTCGCGCCAGACCTTCACGGCCGTCCACAGCAGGAACGCGCCGAAGATGACGAACATCCAGGCGAAGTTCGTGAGCAACTGCGCGCCGAGCGCGATCATGATGGCGCGCATGACGAGGGCGCCGGCGACGCCGATGAGGAGCACCCGCTGCTGGTACATCTTGGGCACGGCGAACGCCGTCAGCAGCATCATGAACAGGAACAGGTTGTCGACGCTGAGCGACTTCTCGACGAGGTAGCCGGTGTAGAACTCGGTGCCCGTCGTCGAGCCGTGCGCGCTCCACAACCAGGCGCCGAACGCGACCGGCAACGCGATGTAGAACGTCGACCAGGCCGTCGCTTCCTTGAGCGATACCTCGTGAGGTTTGCGCGTGACGAGGAAGTCGAGCGCGAACAGGACGATGAGCCCGATGAGCGTCACGGCCCAGAGAGTGGGGGTGGCCAGGGAGTGCATGGAACTACCTCAGATCGCATGAGTGACGAACTGAGGTCTCCTTCGCCGCGGAACGATCCGCCGCTCTCGAACCGGGAGCGCGCATGATCGCGCTCGTATTGACCGGAGCCGAGACGTGGGAAGTACTCCCCTCGCCAACCATCATAGCCGATCTGCGGACCCTGCCCCACTCGACGAGCAGACTTTCTTGATTCGTTCCAGAAATCGCGGCATCATGGAGGCATGACGACGACGCCCGCCACCGATCCGCGCACCATGCTGCGTCAGGTGAACCTGCGGATCACCGGCCCGCGCGTCGCCATCCTCGATGCCCTCGAGACGCGCCCCCACTCGGATGCGGAGACCGTCATCCAGGCGGTGCGCGACAGTTACGGCAAGGTCTCGACGCAAACCGTCTACGACGCCCTGCATGCGATGACGGCGCACGGCATCATCCGCCGCATCGAGCCGGCCGGCCAATCCGCGCTCTACGAACGACGCGTCGGCGACAACCACCACCACCTCGTGTGCCGACAATGCGCGACGATCGTCGACATCCCCTGTGCCGTCGGCGACACACCGTGCCTGACGGCGGCGCACGAGTCCGAACTCAGCGAGGGGTTCGACATCGACGAGGCCGAGGTGACGTACTGGGGCGTCTGCCGCGCGTGCCGCGAGGGCGCTGCCGCAGCTTCCGCTGCGTCACCCGTCGTCGGCTGAGCCGCGCCCGAGGTTGCCGGGTCGCACGCGGGAGACCAGGGGGGCATCCGCGATCCGGTTCATCCCGACATTCGCGGGGTCGCCCGTGAGACGGTGGCTGACGTGACGAGCACACCCACCCTGCGTCCCGAGGTCGATGCGTCCGACGTCGAAGCCGCCGCCGAGCGCCTCACCGACCTGCTCCACCCCACGATGCTGTTCGAGAGCAGCCGCCTGTCGACGAAGTTCGGCGCGAGCGTCGTGCTCAAGCGCGAGGATCAGCAGCCGGTGCGCTCGTACAAGATTCGTGGAGCGAGCAACCTCATCGCGCAGCTCGACGACGACGCGCGCGCGGCGGGCGTCGTCTGCGCGTCGGCCGGCAACCATGCCCAGGGCGTCGCATACGCGTGCTCGCGCCTCGGCGTGAAGGCGACGATCTTCCTGCCGCGCACGACGCCCCGTCAGAAGCGTGAGCGGGTTCGAGTGCTCGGCGGGCCGTGGGTCGAGACGGTCGTCGAGGGCGACACGTACGACGTCGCCGCTGGCGCTGCAGGCGAATTCGCTGCGACGACCGGGGCGACGCTCGTGCCCGCGTTCGACGACGTCCGCACCATCGCGGGGCAGGGCACCGTCGCACTCGAGGCGTTCGCGCAGTGCGAGGCGCAGTACGGCAAGGTGCCGGATGTCGTCGTCGTGCCCGTCGGTGGCGGCGGGTTGCTGGCGGGCATCACGGCGTGGGTGCGCGAGCGCCATCCGTCGACGCGCATCGTCGGCGTCGAACCGGTGGGGGCGCCGTCGCTGCAGGCGGCGCTTGCTGAGGGACGCCCGGTGGCGGTGCCGGTGACCGATCCGTTCGTCGACGGCGCGACGGTCGGTCTGCTCGGCGCGCACACGTACCCGATCATCGCTGCCGGCGGCGTGCCGTGCTTCAGCGTGCCGGAGGGGCAGATCTGCACGGAGATGCTCGACCTGTATCAGAGCGACGGCATCATCGCGGAGCCTGCCGGCGCGCTCGCGCCCGCAGCGTTGCCGGGTGTCGACTTCGCCGATGGCGAGCTCGTCCTCGCGATCCTGTCGGGCGGAAACAACGACGTGTCGCGTTATGCGGAGGTCGTCGAGCGTTCGCTCGTGTTCGAGGGCCGCAAGCATTACTTCATCGTCGAATTTCCCCAGGAACCCGGGCAGTTGAGGCGTTTTCTCGACGGGGTGCTCGGGCCTGACGACGACATCACGCTGTTCGAGTACACGAAGCGTTCCAACCGCGAGACGGGCCCGGCGCTCGTCGGCCTGGAGTTGGGCGACCCGTCGTCGTTGCCCGATCTGCTTGCGCGGATCGATGCGTCGCCGGCGCGGGTGGAGCGGGTGGATCCCGACTCGCCCCTGTTTCGGATGGTTCTCTGAGGATCTAGTGAACGAAGGTAGGACCGCAGCGTCGTGTCCGTCGAGTACGGCATGGGTGGGGTCACCGCAGCGAAGCGAGGATTGCTCCAGCCATGCCGGGCGCGGGCGGACGCGCATGTCACAGCGAGGATCCTGCCGAAGTGAACGTTGACGAAGAGAACCGAGAAGAATGGTTCTGTAGTTCTCTGACGATCACTCGATGTTGCCCGGGATCTGGGGCACGGGAGCCCCGAATCCCGGGCAACATCGCGGGTCGGCGTGGTTCGATGGGGTCTTCACGCCCCATCCAAGAGCGTCGCGGAATCACACCGGAGGTCAACATGGCAGCAGAGCAGTTCGAGGTCGTGGCGAGTGACGGCGTCGTCATCCGCGGTCAGCGGTGGTTGCCGGACGGAGAAGCGCGCGCCGTCGTGCAGATCGCTCACGGCATGGCGGAACATTCGGCGCGCTACGAGCGGTTCGCGCAGGAGTTGAACGCGGCCGGGTACGCCGTCTACGCGAACGATCACCGTGGGCACGGGCGCACCGCCGAGGGTGGTGTGCTCGGTCATTTCGCTGACGATGACGGGTGGACGCGCGTCGTCGACGACCTGCTCCAGGTGACGCGGCGCGCGCAGGCCGAGGTGCCGGGTCGCCCCGTCGTCCTGCTAGGGCACAGCATGGGTTCGCTACTGGTGCGTACGTTCGCGGCGCAGCACGGCGATCTGCTGGCGGGTCTCATCGTCTCCGGAACGCCCGCCGATCCTGGGCTGCTGGGCCGCGTCGGACGTCAGGTCGCGCGCGCCGAGGGCCGTCTGCGGGGGCGCACGCACGCGAGCAAGCTCCTCGACACGATGTCGTTCGGGGCGTTCAACAAGCAGTTCGCGCCGGCGCGCACGGACTTCGACTGGCTCTCGCGCGACGAGGCCGCCGTCGATGACTACGTCGCCGACCCGTTGTGCGGGTTCGTCTGCAGCGATGCGTTCTACGCCGACATGCTGGGCGGGCTGCGCCTCGTCAACCGGCGTTCGTTCGCGGCCGGCACGCCGTCGGATCTGCCGGTTCTCGTCATCTCCGGCGAGGCCGACCCGGCCGGCGACAACGGCAAGGGCGTGCGACCCGTCGCCGATCTGCTGCGCGGCGTCGGCGTGCACGACGTCACCCTGACGCTCTACCCCGGCGCGCGCCACGAGATCCTCCACGAGACGAACCGCGACGAGGTCGTCGCCGACATCCTCGCCTGGCTCGACGCCCACGTCTGAGCCGCCGCGGGGCGAGAGGTCGTCACCCCGGCAGTCGCCTGCGTCACCGGTCGGCCTGGCCACCATCTTCAGTGGTCTGTTCGTGGCGTGGCTTGCGAAAGTGGACGACACTCGCCGATGGGGACAGGAATCGCCGATGTGTCCGGGAATCGCGGAGGGGGCCGAGATTCGCAGATGTGGACGCAAATCGCACAGGGGCGCGGTGGAGCGGGCACTCGATGCGGCGGGGCGGGCGCACGATGCGGCACGACGCAGACGGGCGTCGCGGAGGGCGGCTTGGAGGATTTGCCCCACAGAGACGTTACCGACCAGTAACGTAGGGAGCAGCATGCCCCCGCGAGGAAGGAAACGCTCATGGCTGACACGCAGCGCACCGAGGTGAACGGTCTGCAGGTCGCGACGATCCTGTACGACTTCATCAACGACCAGGTCCTGCCCGGCACCGGTATCGACGCCGACACGTACTGGAAGGGCTTCGCCGACGTCGTCGCCGAGCTCGGCCCGAAGAACCGCGCCATGCTCGCCGAGCGTGACGACCTCCAGGCCAAGATCGACGACTACCACCGCGCCAACCCGGGCAAGCCCGACTTCGACGCGTACAAGAGCTTCCTCACCGAGATCGGCTACCTCGTCGACGCTCCGGCCGAGTTCAGCATCACGACGCAGAACGTCGATCGTGAGATCACCGACCAGGCCGGCCCGCAGCTCGTCGTGCCGATCCTCAACGCCCGCTTCGCGCTCAACGCGTCGAACGCCCGCTGGGGTTCGCTCTACGACGCGCTCTACGGCACCGACGCGATCGACGAGGCCGACGGCAAGGAGAAGGGCACCTCCTACAACACGGTGCGCGGCGACGCCGTCATCGCGTTCGCGAAGAACTTCCTCGACACTGCCGTCCCGCTCGCCGAGGGTTCGTACACCGACGTCACCGGCTTCGGCGTCGACGGCGGCGAGCTCGTCGTCCACCTCGACGGTGAGCGCACGACGTCGCTGAAGAACACTGACGAGTTCGCCGGCTACGTCGGGCTGCCTGCCCAGCCGGAGGGAATCCTGCTGAAGCACAACGGTCTTCACCTGGAGATCCAGATCGACGCCGAGTCCCCGATCGGCGCGACCGACCCGGCCGGCATCAAGGACGTCCTCGTCGAGTCGGCTGTCACGACGATCATGGACCTCGAGGATTCCGTCGCCGCCGTCGACGCCGAGGACAAGGTGCTCGGTTACACGAACTGGCTCGGCCTCAACAAGGGTGACCTCGCCGAGGAGATCACGAAGAACGGCAAGACGTTCAAGCGCGAGCTCAACCCCGACCGCGAATACGTCTCCCCCGGCGGCGACACGTTCACCCTTCCGGGCCGCTCGTTGCTGTTCGTCCGCAACGTCGGCCACCTCATGACGAGCGACGCCGTCCTCGATGCCGACGGCAACGAGATCGGCGAGGGCATCCTCGACGCCCTCGTCACCGTCCCGGCTGCGATCCACGGCTTCGCCGACAAGGACGGCGTGAGCAACACGCGCACCGGCTCGATCTACATCGTCAAGCCGAAGATGCACGGCCCGCAGGAGGTCGCGTTCGCGAACGAGCTGTTCGAGCGCGTCGAGAGCGTCGTCGGGCTGGCGAAGAACACCGTCAAGATGGGCATCATGGACGAGGAGCGCCGCACGACGGTCAACCTCTCCGCCTGCATCGACGCCGCGAAGGAGCGCGTCGTGTTCATCAACACGGGCTTCCTCGACCGCACCGGCGACGAGATCCACACGTCGATGCTCGCGGGCCCGATGATCCGCAAGGGCGAGATGAAGGGTTCCACGTGGATCAAGGCGTACGAGGACAACAACGTCGACGTGGGCCTCGCTGCCGGTCTCGCGCACAAGGCGCAGATCGGCAAGGGCATGTGGGCGATGCCCGACCTGATGAAGGACATGCTCGAGCAGAAGATCGGCCAGCCGAAGGCCGGCGCGACGACGGCGTGGGTGCCGTCGCCGACCGCCGCGACGCTGCACGCGCTGCACTACCACCAGGTCGACGTGTTCGCCGTGCAGGAGGAGCTCGCGAAGCGCAAGGCCGCGTCGGTCGACGACATCCTGCAGATCCCGCTCGCGGAGAACACGGACTGGTCGGACGCCGACAAGCGCGAGGAACTCGACAACAACTGCCAGTCGATCCTCGGCTACGTCGTGCGCTGGATCGACCAGGGCGTCGGCTGCTCGAAGGTGCCCGACATCCACGACGTCGCGCTCATGGAGGACCGGGCGACGCTGCGTATCTCCAGCCAGCTGCTCGCGAACTGGCTGCAGCACGGCATCGTCACCGAAGACGAGATCGTCGAGTCGCTGAGGCGCATGGCGCCGGTCGTCGACCAGCAGAACGCCGGTGACGCGAAGTACGAGCCCATGGCGCCGGGCTTCGACGGCATCGCGTTCAACGCGGCCAAGGAGCTGATCCTCGAGGGAACGAAGCAGCCCAACGGCTACACCGAGCCGATTCTGCACCGTCGTCGGCGAGACAAGAAAGCCGCGCGCTGAGGATCAAGCGAGCGGAGTCGAGGGTGTGGATGCCGAGCTTGCGAGGCGTTCACACCTCGGCGTAGGGAGCGTTGACGAAGCGCGCCGTGGGCTCAGTGACGATCAAGCCCGACCGAGGTAGGTCCGCGCCGGAGCGTGCGACGGCCCGGCCCTGCCGAATCGGGCGCTGAGGAACTGAGCCAAGGAGTAGTCCGCGCGCTGAGGATCAAGCGAACGGAGTCGAGGGTCGCCTGACCCTGAGGATGGCGCGTAACTCACAGGTAGGCACGCAACTGCACGCCTGCGTGTGAGTTACGCGCCATCGTGCGTGCTGGGGTCGGCGCGGGGCGTCCGAGGGCTGTGCGCGACCTGGGTTCCGTTGGAACGCCTAGCATTCGGACATGAAGCGCATCGACGTCCATGCTGACGGGCCCGCGAGTGTCGACGCGGCGTGGCAGGCCTACGTGCACGTCGATCGGTGGCGTGACTGGTCGCCGCACATGCCGCCGGTCGAGGCGGATGGTGTGGTGATCCGTCCCGGCGCGGAAGGACGGTGGCGTCTCGGGCCGGTGACGGTGGGGCGGTTCGCCATCACCGACGTCGATGCGGTGGCGAGGACGTGGAGCTGGCGCGTCAGCGTCCTGGGGCTGACGACGACGGGCGAGCACCGCGTCGAGGTTCGTCGGAGCGGGTGCCGCTGCCACATGGCGATGGATCTGCCGCCTCTCGTCGGCCAGGCCTACCGGCCGCTAGCGTGGTGGGCCCTCCATCGGCTCGCTCGCAGCTCGTGAGGCGTCGAGGGACACGAAGATGGTGTGGAGAAACGCGTCATCCGTGACGCGTTTCTCCACACCCCTGGTGGCTTATCTTTGCGCCCAGATGAACCCGGGTGCATCTGGGCGCAAGGGACGTCAGACGGCGACGTTCTCCTCGAGTTCCTCCTCGGTCTCGGGGTCGAGCTCGTCGCGCTCGTCCTGATGCGCCTGCTCGGCGTGGCGTCCGACGGGGCTGGACGCAGCTTCCTCGAGCTCACGGGCTCGCGCAACACGTCGCTGTTCGACCGCGCATCCGGCTGCGAGACAGAGCAACCCGACGACCAACCAACCGAACAGGATGGTGAGCGGACCGGCGATCGAGGCGTCCGGGAAGTAGATGATGCGACGCAGCGCCTCGACGAAGCCGGAGCCGATCCAGAAGTCGTGCAGCCAACCGAAGAAGCTCGGCTGCATGACGGGCGCGAACACGCCGCCGGACGAGGTGAAGTTGAGCGCGACGAAGATCGCCGAGTACAGCAGCGTCGCAAACCGTCCGACGATCGGGTGCAGGCCGACACCGACCGTCAGCACGCCGGCTGTGTAGAGCAGCGACAGCGCCCACGTTGCGAGCACGTGCCCACCGAACATGTCGTAACCCCACGCCGCGATCGCGAGTTCGATCGTCGAGATGACGACGGCGGCGCCGGCGGCGAGGGCGATGCGCTGGGCGAATGGGCGGCTCGCAGCCGCCGCGCCGATGGCGATCGACGTGGCGTACGCGGCGACCGTCAGGGCGACGAGGAAGAAGAAACCGTTCTGGCCGGCGGGGTCGTCCTCGGTGAGGGGCGCGACGTCCTTGACGGTCAGCGCATCGTGCTGCTTCTCCGCGACGGGGCGGAACATCTTCTCGACGACGGACTTCGTCGTGTCGGACGCGCCACCGGCGGTGAGCAGTTCGGCCTTGCCGTCACCGGGGACGTAGGCCGCGGAGATCTTCAGGTGCTTCAGCTGATCCGTGGCCTGCTCGGGCGTCGCGATCGTGCGGACGTCCGCCTCGTCGCCGAACGCGTCCTGCACCTTGGCCGCCAGCGGGCCGGCCTGCTGAGCCTGACCGACGACGGCGACGGGCACGTGGTGGGGCGACGGCTTGTGGAAACCACCGAGGTAGGCGGCGCACATGATGAGGCCCATGAGGATTGGAACGATGACGTGCGACAAGATCGTCCTCATCGGGGCCTGCGCGGTTGGCGGATGCGCGGTGGACATCTCTTCCCTTCGTTTAATTAGGTTATCTATATTTAATCGTACACCTGACTGCGAGGTGTGCGCGAGCTGTGGGGCCGGCGTCACATCGAATCGTTCCGAGGGCCTACCCGGTCAAACCGTTCTGCGTTTTCGCCGATCGCGGCCTGAGCCATCCGCGACAATGGCACGGTGACTGCGCACTTCGAATCCGTCGACGACGTCCGCGACCGCCTCGCCGAGGCCGGCTACCTCGCGAGCGACGCCATCGCGACGACCGTCTTCCTCGCTGATGCCCTCGGCAAGCCCCTGCTCGTCGAGGGGCCGGCCGGCGTCGGCAAGACCGAGCTGGCGAAGGCGGTGGCGGCGGCATTGTCCGGCGCGACGGGCACAGACGCCGACCTCGTGAGGCTGCAGTGCTATGAGGGCATCGACGAGGCCCGCGCCCTCTATGAGTGGAACCACGCCAAGCAGCTCCTGCGCATCACCGCCAACACCGCTCTGGCACAGGCGTCTTCGTCGGGCGCGGCCGCGTCCACATCGACCACGAACAGCGCCGCGGACGCTCAGCCGGACGCCTCCAGCCCCGCCGGCTCGCCATCGGGCGGCGCCGCCCACGACTGGGACGAGCTTGCCACCGACATCTTCACCGACGACTTCCTCCTGACGCGTCCGCTGCTGCGCGCCATCCGCAACACGCAGCCGACGGTGCTTCTCATCGACGAACTCGACAAGGCCGACGTCGAGGTCGAGGGCCTCCTGCTCGAGGTGCTGAGCGACTTTCAGGTGACGGTGCCCGAACTCGGCACGATCAGTGCGACGCAGCGACCGTTCGTCGTGCTGACGTCGAACGCCGCCCGCGACCTGTCGGAGGCGCTGCGTCGACGCTGCCTGTTCCTGCACATCGACTACCCGACGCCGGCGCTCGAGCAGCGCATCGTCGAACTCAAGGTGCCGGGTCTCGACGCGGCGCTCGTCGAATCCGTCGTGCGACTCGTGCACCGACTGCGCCAGATGCCACTGCGCAAGGCACCGAGCGTCGCCGAGACCGTCGACTGGGCGCGCACCCTCATCGCCCTCGGAGCCGACGGCACGGGCGATCTCGACGCGACGGTGCTGCGCGCCAACCTCGGCGTGCTGCTCAAGCACCAGGACGACATCGAACGCGCCTCCACGCTGCTCAAGCTCGATGCCTGACGACGCCGTCATCCCCGCCGGCGCGGGTGCGCCGGGCGCCGGGCGGCGAGCTGCGCACTCGGACACCGCGGGCTACGGACCGCGCGCGTCCGTGACGTCATCCGCCGGCCCGGGCATCGCGTCTGCGGGCGTGCTGCAGCGTCGACTCGTGTCGTTGGCGAACGCGTTGCGGCGCCACGGCGTCGTCGTCGGCACGAGCGACGTCATCGACGCGGGGCGCATCGTCACCGCTCTCGGGCTCGACGATCGCGAGCGTCTGCGCGAGGGTCTCGCGTCGGCGTTCATGCGACGCGGCGAGCAGCGGCGCGTGTTCGACGAGTTGTTCGACCTCTACTTTCCCGCCGCCCTGGGCGCGCGCACGCGCCTGACGGACCTCGAAGAGGACGGCGCCGCAGACAAATCCGGTGCTCACCCCGACGGCGAGCCCGAACCCGACTCGCTCGACGCACTCGACGACTTCGACCCCCTGACGGCGGACGCCGCGGCCCTGCGCGAGCGCGCCAGGGCGCTGCAGGAGATCCTCGCGCAGGCTCTCGCCGCTCAGGACGAGCGGGCGTTGAACGCCCTCGCAGCCACCGTCGTCACGGAGTTCGGCGTGCTGCGGCGCGAGGGTGAGAACGGGTTCAGCGCGAACCAGGCGATCGAGCAGTTCCAGCCGAACCTCGCCATCGCGCGCGCATCCGAGCTCATGCAGCAGGGCCCAGAAGCCGGCGGTTCTGACGGCGGCACGGCCGGTGGCAGCTCGGGCGGCGGGGGTGGTGGTAGCGGTCAGGCGATGGGTGCCGATCAAGGGTGGCAGCCGGAGCGCTTCACGCCGCGGCTCGATCGTGACGACGCCCGCGAGCGCGTCGCCGCGTTCCGGCGCCGTGTCGAGACCGAGACGCGGCGACGCAACGCGGAGATCCGTGGTGTCGAACGGCTGGCGGAGCACGCCGTCACGACGCCGCTCGAGCGTCGCGCATTCAGCCAGACGTATGCCGTCGATGCCGCGGAGATGCGGCGCGTCGTCGACCCTCTCGCCCGCAAGCTCGCAGCGCGGATGGCGGCCAAGCGGCGCCGCGCGTCACATGGGCGCATCGACATCCGGCGGACGCTGCGGGCGTCGATGTCGACGGGCGGCGTACCGATCGAGCCGGTGTTCACGCATCACGCGCCGAACCGTTCGGAGCTCGTCATCCTCGCCGACATGTCGAGTTCGGTCGCCGGGTTCAGCCGGTTCACGATCCTGCTCATGCAGGCGATGCAGGCGCAGTTCGCGCGCGTGCGCGTCTTCGGGTTCGTCAACACCGTCGACGAGCTGACCGCGGTCGTCAAGGAGGTCGGGCGCGACGGCGACCTCGTCGAAGCGCTCAAGGGCAACCGGCGCATGACGCGCGGGCACCGCAACAGCGACTACGGCCAGACGTTCGCCGACTTCGTCGAACACCACCTCGACGCGGTGACGCCGCGTGCCACCGTCCTCATCCTCGGCGACGCGCGCACGAACAACACCGACCCGCGCTACGACGCGCTGCGCACCATCGCGCAGCAGGCGAGGCACGCGATGTGGCTCAACCCGGAAGCCGAATCACAGTGGGGCCAGGGCGATTCCGTCGCACACCGATACGCCGCCATCGTCGACATGCACGAGGTACGCACCATCACCGATCTGCGGGAGTTCGTCGCCCGCGCCTTGTGACACCCGTGCCCCTCGAGTGCCGCCACGCCGACGACGTGCCATTACCTGCACGAGAAATGTGCAGCTGCCCCAGGATTGTTCAGCACATTCCTGGGGCAGCTGCACAGAAGTCGGGCAGCTGACGACGCACCATCAGCACCCTCGGCCACGACCTACTCGATGAAGCCCTCGCTCTTCAACCACTCCTCGGCGACCTTGCCGGGATCTTTGCCCTCGACGTCGACGCGGGCGTTGAGATCGATGAGGGTGTCGTTGTCGAGCTTCTTCACGACCGGTTCGAGGATCTGCGCGATCTGCGGATACGTGTCGTAGATCGTCGTCTTGACCACGGGCGAGACGTTGTAGTTGGGGAAGAAGTGCTTGCTGTCGCTCATGACGTCGAGGTGGAGACTCTTGATCCGCCCGTCCGTCGTGAAGACCTCACCCAAGTTGCAGACCTTCTGGTCGATCGCCGAGTAGATGGCGCCGGTGTCCATCTTGCGGATGTTGCCGGTCGGCACGTCCTTGCCGTACGTCATCCCGTACGCCTTGAGCATGGGTTGGAAGCCGTCGTTGCGGTTCGCGAACTCCGACTCGATGCAGAACGTGCGCTCGCCGACAGGCACCTTCTTGAGATCCGACAGATCCTTGAGCCCGTACTTCTTCGCGAAGTCCTGACGCATGCCCAGGCTGTACGTGTTGTTCATGGGCGCAGGTTCCAGCCAGGTGAACCCGTTCTTGGCGTCCTCCGCCTTCACGGCCTCGTACTGCTTGCGCGAATCAGCGATGGGGTCGGTCTTGCCCATGTAGGTGATCCACGCCGTGCCCGTGTACTCCATGATGAGCTGCACCTGCCCCGTCAGCTGCGCCTGGCGCGAGGCCGCAGAACCGGGGATGGCGGTGAAGTCTTTCACCTTCGCGCCGCCCGACTGCAGCATGATGACCGCGATCTTGCCGAGGATCTGCTGCTCGGTGAAGTCCTTGGAACCGACCGCGATGTCGAGCCCGTCGAGCTTCTTCACCGAGGCCAGGGGGCCCGCGAGCTTGGCACTCGTCGTCAGCCCGCCCGAGGTGCCGAGGCCGCAGGAACTCAGCGTCACGGCCGTCGTGACGGCGACGACGGCGCCCGTCGCTCGCCTCATTCGCTGGCGTGTCATCCGATCACATTCCCTTCGGCGTGAGCAGGGCTTCGAGCAGGCGCCCGGCCCATTCGAACGCGAGGGCGAGCAGCGCGATGAGGATGCCGCCGCTGACGAGCACGGGGTAGCGGAACAGCTTGATGCCGGTCGTGATGAGCTCGCCCAGGCCACCGGCGTTGATGAAGGCCGCGAACGAGGCCGTGCCCGCGACGAGCACGAGCGCGGTGCGCACGCCGGCCATGATGATGGGCGCAGCCAGGGGCATCTCGATGCGCAGGAGCGTCGCCATCTGGCTCATGCCCATGCCGCGTGCGGCTTCGACGAGCGTCTGGTCGACCTGCTGCAACCCCACCATGGTGTTGCGCAGCACCGGCAGGAACGCGTAGATCGCGAGCGCCAGCACCGCCGTCCAGAAGTCGAACGCGATCCACATCGCGAGCAGCACGATGAGGCCGATGACGGGCGTCGCCTGTCCCGCGTTCGCGATGGCGATGACGGGGCCGGAGAATCGCCGGAATCTCGGACGCGTCAGCAGCACTCCCAGCGGGATGGCGGTGACGAGCACCGCGACGGCAGCGGCCGCCGTCACCTTGAGGTGTTGCCAGAACAGGGTGCCGAGCAGGCTCCACTCGAGCTGGCGGGCCTCGATGTCGTCGAGGTCGGCGTTGAGGCGCCAGATCACCCAGCCACCGCCGACGAGCAGGATGAGGATGGGCAGGCCGACGATCATGCCGAACCGCTCACGCCCCAGGCGCTTCCTCATCGCTGCTCCCCCTCGTCGGCCTGAGCGTCGAAGTCCGTGGTCGAGGAGGTGTTGGCGACGACCGTCGAGCTCGCGTCAGCCTCTCCGTCGACGCGTTCGCTGAGTGCGGCCGCCTGCTCCTGCACCTGACGGATGTGCTCCATCACCTGCTGGAACGACGCGACGCCGCGGTACTCGCCGCGCCCGCCGGTGACGACGACGGCGCCGTGGCTCGAGGTGAGCATCGCGTCGAGGGCGTCGTTGAGGGTGGCACGCGAGTCGACGGTGATGAGGTTGACCCCACGGTTCTCGACCCGGGTGCCGCGCATCCGCTCGACGTTGATGAAGTCGACCGGGCGTCCGCGTTCGTCGAGCACGACGACGTTGGGGGAACCGCCACGCTGGGCGGCCTCGCGCGCCTCGGACGCGTCGGCTCCGACGGTGACGGTACCCAGCTGCGTCGCGCCGATCTCGTCGAGGCGTGTCAGCTGCAGCGACTTCAGCGCCGAACCCGAGCCGACGAAGTCCTCGACGAACTCGTTGGCCGGCGCCGCGAGGATGTTCTCGGGGGTGTCGTACTGCTCGATCCGCCCGCCCTCGGAGAGGATGAGGATGCGGTCGCCCAGCT
Organism: Dermacoccus sp. UBA1591; assembly: GCF_002322065.1. Taxonomy (NCBI): domain Bacteria; kingdom Bacillati; phylum Actinomycetota; class Actinomycetes; order Micrococcales; family Dermacoccaceae; genus Dermacoccus; species Dermacoccus sp. UBA1591. The sequence goes on from NZ_DCNR01000082.1 coordinate 66,029, forward strand.
TCAGTGCCTCGTCGATGTCGTGCGTGACGCAGATGATCGTCTTGCTCAGCTGGCGCTGGATGCTGAGCATCTCGTCCTGCAACCGCTGCCGGGTGATCGGGTCGACGGCGCCGAACGGCTCGTCCATGAGGATGACGGGTGGGTCGGCCGCCAGGCCACGGGCCACGCCGACGCGCTGCTGCTGCCCGCCCGACAGCTCGCGGGGGTAGCGGTCGCGGTAGCGCGCAGGGTCGAGACCGACCATGTCGAGCAGTTCGTCCGTGCGCGCGGCGATGCGCTTCTTGTCCCACTTGAGCAGCCCCGGCACGACGCCCACGTTGTCGGCGACGGTGAGGTGCGGGAACAGCGAGCCACCCTGGATGACGTAGCCGATCTTGCGGCGCAGGTCGTCGACCTTGTGGTTCTTGACGTCGTCACCGTCGATCGTGATGCGACCACTCGTCGGGTTGATGAGCCGGTTGATCATCTTGAGCGACGTCGTCTTGCCGCAGCCGGAGGGGCCGACGAACATGACCATCTCGCCGGCGGGGACGGTAAGGCTGAGGCCGCCGACGGCCGCCTTCGCCTGGCCCGGGTACTTCTTGACGACGTCGTCGAAGACGATCTCGGCGCCCGTGACGTCATGGCTGGCGGGCTGCTCGTTGACGGTCTCGGTGACGGGAGCGTCGTGGTCGGTGCGGAACAGATCAGGCACGGATACCCCTGGGAATCGTCAGTCGGCCGATGCCGACGAGAATGAGGTCGAGCACGAGGGCGAGGATGACGATGCCGATCGTGCCGACGAGGGCGAAGTTGATGGCGTTGACGCCACCGTTCTGAGACAGGCCGGTGAAGATGTAGCCGCCGAGACCTGGGCCGAGGGCGTAGGCGGCGATGGCCGCGACGCCGAACGACATCTGCGTCGAGGTGCGCACCCCCGCGAGGATGACGGGCCACGCGAGTGGCAGACGCACCTTGAGCAGCGTCGCCACCTTGCTCATGCCCATGCCGCGCGCGGACTCGAGCAGGTTCGCGTCGACAGCCTGCAGACCGACGACGGCGTTGCGCAGGATCGGTAGGACGGCGTAGAAGGTGACGGCGATGACCGACGGCACCGCACCGATGCCGACGAGCGGCAGCAGGATGCCGAGCAGCGCGAACGACGGCAACGTCAGGCCGATCGCCGAGAAGATGTTCGCGAAGCTCTCGAGCTTCTTGTTGCGGATGACGATGACGGCCAGGACGAGCGCGATGATCGTCGCGAGCAGCACGGATTGCACGACGAGCGACGTGTGCTGGTAGCTGCGGTAGGCGATGTCCTCCCACCGGTCGGCGATGAAATCCCACACAGGCCTCACCCTCCCTTCCTTGACGGTGACGCAGAGCGTCCTGGGCCGCCGTCATGGGCTGGAGAAGCCACACCCAGGCGGGCTGGATCGCCCGGATCACGCGGGCTGCAGTTCGCTTCAGCCTATGGGCAACCTCGG
>NZ_DCNR01000082.1:67710-68407 GCF_002322065.1 Dermacoccus sp. UBA1591
CGCCGGCGCGATCGGGCGGCGACACGGCTGTGCCTCGGCGCTGACCGATCGCTGCCTCTTCGACCCGATCCGGCGGTAGCGGCTTCGCGTTGACGGGTCCACGCCGCGTCACGAGACTGGGCGTCATGACTGTTCTCCCTGCCGGTGACCTTCCGTGGCAGACCTACCGCGACGTGCGGCTGCGGGCGTTGTCGACGAACCCAGAGGCTTTCGGGTCGACGTTCGCCCGTGAGAGCGAGTTCAGCGAGCAGGTCTGGGCCGAGCGCGCGATGAGCCCCGGCACGTACCTGTGGGTGCCGGACGCGGGTGAGCCGGAGGCGTCGAGTCAGGTCGCGCCGCGCGCCGAGGCTGATCGGCCTACGACCGGGCCAGGTGTACTTCGACGACCCGGCCGTCGTCGGCGCACTGGGGTACGAGGCACTCGAGATCGCGTTCCTCGTGCAGATGTGGGTGGAGCCGGCGCGCCGCGGCACCGGCGTGTTCGACGCGCTCGTCGACGCCGTCATCAGCGATGCGCGCCAGCAAGGGCTGCGCGCCATCGGGCTGCACGCCTACCGCGCCAACGAGCGCGCGGCTGCCGCGTACCGGCGTCGCGGGTTCCGGCTCGTCGAGAACCCGACAGCCGAGTGCCCGGCCGACGAGGCCGAGTACCTGCTCCCTCTATGACCCGCTGGAATCCTCCGGCCCCCAGCGGCCG
>NZ_DCNR01000082.1:68650-70597 GCF_002322065.1 Dermacoccus sp. UBA1591
TGCAGGGAGCGGGGGCTCAGAAGAACCAGCCCTCCGGCAGCGGCTCGCCGTCGGGGCGCGCGCCGTGGGCGTGGCCGTCGAGCGGCGGGATGCCTGACGCCTCCATCGCCGCGACGTCAACGTAGTGCTCCCGCCCGAACGCGAGCGGGAAGACCTCGTCAGGCATCTCGAGGATGCCGCGCGCGTCCGACTGCGAGGCGTGCGCTGCGAGCGCCGCGCGCTTGTTCTCGAGCCAGGGCGTGACGTCGACGTAGAACGAGATCTCGCGCTCGGGCAGGCCGAGCGGGTTGCCGTCGTCCATGGGCTGATCGGGGTTGAACCCCTCCCCCTCGGGGTAGACGCCCGCCTCGACGGCCTTGCGATACATGACGCGCATGCGATCGCGGTTCATCGTCGATTCGAAAAGCCTCGGCGTCTCGCGCGTCAGCTCGAGCGCCCGGTGCATCACCGGGTGCACCTTGACGTGGTCGGGGTGGCCGTACCCGCCATGCCAGTCGTAACCGACGACGACGTCGGGGGCCTCTTCGTCGAGGATGTCGGCGAGCCGCTGGCCCGCTTCGGTGAGGTCGGCGCCGTGGAACGCCTTCTCGCCGGCGTTCTGCTCCCACCCCGTCATGCCGGAGTCGGCGTAGTCGAGCCACGCGACGCGCGCCGTGCCGAGCACCTGCGCCGACCCGGCGGCCTCGGTGCGTCGTCGATCGACGACGCTCTCGCCGGGCGCGAGGTCGTCGGGGGCATCCCCGTGATCACCGTTGGTCGCATACACGACGACGACACGATGTCCCTCGGAAACGGCTCGCGCCATCGCCCCCGAGGTCTGGCTCGCTTCGTCATCAGGGTGGGCGTGGAAGAAGAGAATCGTCGACACGCCCCATAGTTTCCGCCATCCGGCGGCATCAACCGCAATCGTGACCGGCGCGCGAGGACGATCTGTGGCCGCGGCGACCCGCGATCCCGGCCTGCGTGCACTCCACGAGTCGGCGCTGCGACGATCGAGGGCGTGCCTACCGGGCGGCCGTCTGCGTCACGTGACCAGCCACCGCACCCGCCGGGAACACGCCGGAGCCCCCCGGCTCGTGCGCCGGGGGGCTCTCGCGTCGAGGACGAGGCTCGTCAGAGGGAGCGTGCGCGGCGACGCAGCTGCATCGCGCGGATGATCTCGACGATGCCGGTGACGAGCAGGAACACACCCGCGATCCAGACGAGGGTCGCCATGGACGAGATGGGCGAGGCGACGAGCACGATGCCCGCGAGAATGCCGATGACGCTGGAGACGATGACCCACCCGCGGCCCTGGCCCTTCGTCGAAAGGCCGCGGGCGAGCATCGTCATCGAGTTCATGATCCAGCCGATGCCGATCCACAGCCCGAGCAGAGTGACGGAGTGCGTCTCGCTGCGGAAGCAGAGCAGACCGAGCACGACCGACAACGCGGACACGAGCAAGGATGCAGCGCGCACGAACCCCGGCATCGGCACCGCCAACCCGACGAACAGCCCCATGAGGCCGCTCAGCAGCAGAAAGATGCCGAACAGCACACCGATGACGACGGTGGTCGGCCCCGGCCAGATCAGGGCGATCAGACCGACGATGATGCTCACCGCGCCGACGCCAGCGATCGCCTTCCACGCGTGCGTGGCGAGACGATACAGCGGTGTCTCGACGATGGTGCCTTCGAGGCTCATAGTAACTCCTTCGCGACGGGTGGGTCACGAGAAAGCGCTCGGTGTGTGCCTCCCGCCCCACATCCCGATTGTCCCACAAGCTCATGGGCGAACCCTGGAAGCAGGACATGCCCTACAGACTCACCCGGCCCAGGCCATAGCTCGCGGCCGAGCTGTCACTGCAGGACTTTCTCGATCACCTCACGCAAGTAGGGCGCCGTCGCGCTGTTGTCGTCTGCCGCGACGTCGGCCGGCGACCCCGCGACGACGACGCGGCCGCCGTCC
>NZ_DCNR01000082.1:70826-79734 GCF_002322065.1 Dermacoccus sp. UBA1591
GAGGCCCTGCAGGTGGCGCATGAGGCGGTCGCTGTCAGCCGGGTGCAGGCCGGCCGTCGGCTCGTCGAGGACGTAGAGCGTGTCTCCGCGCGAGGCGCGCTGCAGTTCGGAGGCTAGCTTGACGCGCTGCGCCTCACCACCGGACAGCTCGGTGGCGGGCTGCCCCAGCCGCAGGTAGCCGAGGCCGACGTCGCGCAGCACCGCGAGGCTGTGATGGATCGAGCCTTCACCGTCGAAGAACGCGTGCGCCTCGTCGACGCTCATCGCGAGCACGTCGGCGACGGAGCGTTCGTGCCACGTCACCTCGAGCGTGCTCGCCTCGTACCGCGTGCCGTGGCAGTCGGGGCACGGCGTGTAGATGCTCGGCAGGAACAGCAGCTCGACCATGACGCTGCCCTCCCCCTCGCACGTCGGGCAACGACCGCCGGGCACGTTGAACGAGAATCGACCCGCCGTGTAGCCGCGGCGCTTCGCCTCGTCGGTCGCCGCGTAGAGCTTGCGGACGTGGTCGAACAGGCCCGTGTAGGTGGCCACGTTCGAGCGCGGCGTGCGTCCGATCGGTTTCTGGTCGATGACGACGACGCGGCGCACGCCCGGGGGCGCCTCGGTGACGCGTCCGCGAATGTCATCGACGTCGTCGCCGAGCAGCAGATCGGTCTCGGGGTCACCCGTCAGCTCGGGTTCGGGAGCGCCGCCGCTGCCGAGGTGCTCGCGCAGCAGCGCAGGCACCGCCTGGCTGACGAGGCTCGACTTGCCCGAGCCGGAGATACCCGTGACAGCGCTCAGGCATCCGACGGGGAAGCTGACGTCGAGGCCCTGCAGGTTGTTGCGCGTCACGTCCGCGAACGCCAGCCAGCCTTGCGGCTCGCGGGGCGAGCGCCGCGAAGAGGCGCCGGGGGCGTCGTCGTCGCGGGGAAACAGGTAGCGGCGGGTCTCGGACTCGGCGACGTCAGCGAGCCCGGACGGCGTGCCGCTGTAGAGCACTCGGCCGCCCTGCTCCCCGGCTCCGGGGCCGATGTCGACGAGCCAGTCGGCTTCGTGGATGACGGTGAGCGAGTGCTCGACGACGAACACGCTGTTGCCGCGCTCCTTCAGCCCGTGCAGGATGCCGATGAGCGCGTCGAGGTCGCGCGGGTGCAGCCCGGCAGACGGCTCGTCCAGCACGTAGACGACACCGAACAGCTTCGACGACAGCTGCGTTGCGAGGCGCAGGCGCTGACGTTCGCCGCCGGAGAGCGTCGGCGTCGTGCGATCGAGCGAGAGGTAGCCCAGGCCGAGGTCGATCATCGGTTGCAGGCGCGTGACGAGGTCGGCTGCGAGACGTTGCGCTGCCGCGCGCTTCTCGACCGAAAGATTTGGCGTGCGCCGCACGTCGGGCGCGGCATCGTGCGATGCTCCGCCACCTGCCACGCGAGCCTGCGTCGACGCTTCCCGAGCTTCGGCGTCGTGCACGTGATCGTCCTGGTGCGCGGCCTCGGCCGGGCTCCAGTCGTCAGCGGTGACGGCGCGCGCGATCTCGGCGAGGCGCTCGAGCGGCAGGTGCGAGAAGGCGGCGATGTCGAGCCCCTCGAACGTCACGGACAGCGCTTCGGGCTTGATCTTGGCGCCGTGGCAGGTGCCGCACAGCTCGCTCGTCAGGTAGCGCGAGGCGCGCTTCTTCGTCGTGGCGCTCTTGGCGTTGGCGAAGGTGTCGAGCACGTAGCGTCGCGCTCCGATGAAGGTGCCCTGATAGCTCGGCTCCATGCCCTGCTTCTGCGCACGCCTCGTCTGCTTCGGCGTCAGGCCCGCGTACACGCCGACGCTGGGGCGCTCCTCGGTGAACAGGATCCAGTCGCGATCCTTCTTCGGCAGGTCCTTCCAGGGCGTGTCGACGTCGTAGCCGAGCGCGACGAGGATGTCGCGCTGGTTCTGCCCCGCCCACGCGACGGGCCAGGACGCGACGGCGCGCTCGCGGATCGTCAGCGACGGATCCGGCACCATGCTCTTCTCGGTGACCTCGTAGACACGGCCGATGCCGTGGCACGTCGGGCAGGCCCCTTGGACGGTGTTCGACGAGAAATCCTCGGCGTAGAGCATCGCCTGCCCCGGCGGATACCACCCGGCGCGCGAGTAGAGCATGCGCACAAGGCTCGACAATGTCGTCACCGTCGCGACATCGGAGCGCGCGCCGCCCCCACCGCGCTGTTGCTGCAGTGCGACGGCCGGCGGCAGGCCTTCGACGACGTCGACGTCCGGCACGCCCGCCTGATCGATGAGGCGCCGCGCGTACGGCGCGACGGATTCGAGGTAGCGCCGCTGCGACTCGGCGAACAACGTGCCGAACGCCAGCGACGACTTGCCCGAACCGGACACACCGGTGAACACGACGATCGAATCGCGCGGCAGGTCGAGCGCCACGTCCTTGAGGTTGTTCTGCCGCGCGCCGCGGACGACGACGCCGTCACGCCACGCGCTCGGCTCCGCCTGATCGAGTGTTGATGCCTGCTCCTCATTCACGCCTGCGACGTTACCCGCCGGCGGCGACAACCCCGGAGTTCCGCGGAATCTCGAGACGCCGACACCCGGTTGTCGGAGGTCGGTGCCAGACTGCGAGCTTGACCGACATCACACCCTGCATCTGGCTCGACGACACGGCGGAACCGGCCGCCGAGCTCTAGCTCTCCTTGTTCCCGAACTCGCGGCGCGTCGACACCGTCCGCCATCCCGACGACCCGAAAACCCTGGGCCCAACGCCTCTCGCGCCGGGCGGGTGATGCTCGAGCAGGTCGAGCTCGACGTCCATCCGTTCACCCTGCTCAACGGCGGCCCGGTCTTTCCACAGACGGAGGCCTCAGCTTCCAGGTTTCCTGCGCCGGACAGGACGAGGTTGATCACTACTGGAACGGCCTGGCGGCAAACGGTGGCTCCGAGAGCCCGTGCGGCTGGTGCAAGGATCCGTTCGGCGTCAGTTGGCAGATCATTCCGCGCCGTTTCACCGAGTTGATGCAGACGCCCGACCCCGACGTCGTCGCACGCGTCTCTCAGGCGATGTTCTCGATGACGAAAATGGTCGTCGCCGACCTCGAAACGGCGGCCGCCGGCTGAGCGGGGCAGGCACGACGAAGGCCCCCACCGCGGTGAGGGCCTTCGCTCGAGAGCTTTGGATCCCCCGACCGCCTGGTGCTCTGGGGTCATCAGGTTGCCGGGGGCTTCACCCATTGTTACCCAGGACTTAACCTCGCAACAGTCTTGGGGGCGAAATTTCTGCGAAATGTGAGCGGTGAGACACCGGCCAGGGCCGTGGGGAGGGGGAGGTGGCCCTAGCCGGTGTCGTGGGCGAGCGGTCGTCCATCCGCTCGCGATTCGCGCCGACGACGAGGAGATGGACGTCGATCGGTCACGAGGTTCCTGCGATCCGGCGTGGTGGCGCCCCGGTGCGCGCCGAACACCACGAACGTCGCGCGGCGTGTGGGGCGCTCATCTCGGCGTCACGATCTGCGTGACTCACCGGTGCAGGAGGTCTGTGGGGTCGGCGGGGTCGGGCCCCGTCAGGAGGCGACGATCTTGCCGTTGCGGATGACGTAGGCGGCGCGGCGGTCGAGTTCGAGACTCGTCGCGGCGTTCGTCGTCGACGTCACGGTGCTCGCGTGCCGGACGCCCGTCGCGACGCCCGCGGCGGAGGCGTCGGCGGCGCTCAGTGTGCCGATGCCCATGAAGGCGACGGCGGAGCTGACGGCGATGCCGCGTCCGAGCGACTTGAGGGAGCCGAAGATCGAGGTGGACTGTTGGCTGGTGTGCTTCGTGGTGTTCATGACGTTCACTCAACGCCCGGTGTCTATGGGCTTTCTGTGACGCTCTTGTGGCGTACCTACGGGCGTCGCAGACCGCCCGCGACTCAGCCATGGCCTACGACGCGCGCACGATTCGACCACGATCATCGGGCAGGAGATAGGCGTCCCCGCGACTCGGAGGGCGAATCAGGCAGAACGGAGAGCGCAGGCCCATGGCGGCAGAGCAGAGGCGCAGCGTCGCCGGGCGCACGCGGGCCAACCGCCCGGCCTCGTGAACCGTCCAACGCTCAGCCCTGCTCCGGGGAAGCAGTGCGATCGGCCCCGCCGCCTCAGCGCTCGACCCCACGAAGGCCTCCCGAGACAGCCGGCAGCTCTCTACCGTCATGAACCACGTAGGCTCGCCCTCGTGAAGAGCGAATTTGCCACCATCGCCGCCGGCGTCGTCATGCTCGTGTTCGGGCTCGCTCTCGTCGCGGCGCTGGGCAAGGGCATCGCCGGGGCGATTCGTCGTCGCAGCTGGCCCCTCGTCGACGGTCATGTGCGTCTCGGCACCGGCAAGGACGGGCGCGAGAACTCGCTCGCACGCATCCGCTACACCGCGCCCGACGGCAGCCGTCAGCTCCTCGAGACCCCGACGGGTGGCATGAGCACGAACGGCCGCGACGGCCAGACGCTGCCGCTGCTCGTCGACCCGCACGACCCGGCGCACGCCGTGCCGAAGGCGTCGGGCGGCACCCTCGCGACGATGGGGTGCTTCGCCGCGATCAGCCTCTTCTTCGCCGTGTTCGGCGCGTTCGCCATCATCACCGTCCTCACCTGATGACGGGCACGCAGGCGCCCCCTGCCACCTCGCCAACGGACGACCAGCTACGCGCGACGCGCCTGTTCCTGCTCGCCGCAGGCCTGTTCGTGTTCCTCACCGCCGAGATGTACCCCGTCGGCGCGATGCCCGACATGACGCGCGACCTCGGCGAGAGCGACGCCGCCGTCGGACGCCTCGTGACCTGGTACGCGGTCGGTGTCGGCGTCGCCGCCATCCCGCTCGTCATGCTGACGCGACGTATGCCGCGCCGCCGCGTCATCGTCGCGTGCCTGCTCGCCCTGTTCGTCTCGATGGCGATGGCGGCGCTCGCGCCGAACCTGCTCGTCGTGACGATCGCGCGCTTCATCGGCGCCGCCGCGCATGGCGCGATCTTCGCGGTCGTGCCCGTGGCCGCGGCGAGTCTCGCGCGCCGGGGCGCCGAGGCGAAATCAGTCGCGAGCGCCTTTCTCGGCGCGAGTGTCGGCGTCGTCGCGGGGCCGCCGTTCGTCGCCGCCGTCAGCGACCATCTGGGGTGGCGCGTCGCGAGCGGCATCATCGCGGCCATCGCGCTCGGCGTCGCGATCGCGAGCCAGCTGAAGCTGCCGCCCCTCGAACCGGAGGCGCCCGGCGAGTTCTCGCTGCGCCTGCCGCGCGCCATGGCGGGGCCGTTCTTCACGCTGTGCGCCGTCGTCGCGGTCGTCGTGACGGCGCACAACGCGGCGTGGGCGTTCATCGCGCCGATCCTGGCGGCGAAGGGCATCTCGGGCACCGCGTTCGCCGTCGAACTGTTCGTCTACGGCGTTGCCGGCGCGCTGACCACGGCGTACGCGAGCCGACACCTCGACGCGCATCCGACGCGCGTCACGATGCTCGCCCTCGGCTGCATGGTCGTCGCGCTGCTCGCGCTGACGTTCTCGCCTGCCGCCGCGGTCGCCGCCTTCGCCGCAGCTGCCTGGGGTGGTGCGTTCGGTGTGCTGCCGGTCGCGTTCCAGACGCGTGCGCTGTCGATGACGCCGGGTTTCACGGACGCGTCGACGCCGATCTACGTCGTCGCGTTCCAGGTCGGCATCAGCCTCGGCGCGCTCGTCGGCAGCGCGCTCATCACGCACGTCGACGCGACGACGCTGCCGCTGTTCGCCGCCATCGTGACGGCGCTCGCCGCATCAGCCCTCGCGCAACAACATCGCCCGGAATCGAGTCGTCCCTGACGCGTTTTCGGGCAAAGAGCTTTGCCATGCACGGCCGCGCAGGAGGTCAGGACCAATGGCCCCCTCGGGCGCCCACCGTTCGGAGGCCGAACCCCCTAGGCTTGAGGGTGGCAAGTTTCGCGCGACCGCGCGAAACGACGGGGCGCGCTGCGCCCACACTTCTGGAGATGCGATGCGAGACAACACCGGCCTCGGCCTCGGCTACCGATTCGCCTGGCGCCTCGAGTACATCGGCGTCTCGTGCTTCGGCCCGGCCCAGCACATGCCTGCGACCGACCCGAAGCGACGCCTGCGCCGCGAGCGCGCCGCCCGCGTCATCGCCGCGCACGAGGCGCGCGGCACCGAGGCGCCCGAGTGGGTGCGCCAGATCGTCGAGACCGGCGGGGACGCCCCCGTCAAGCAGCGTCGCGCCGACAAGGCACCGGCGGCCTGAGCTCACCCTGACGGGGTTGTCGGTGCCGGATGCAACACTGACGCCATGTTCTCCTTCGAGAGTCTCGAACTCCCTGTGATCGCCGCGCCGATGGCGGGCGGCCCGTCGACGAGTCAGCTCGTCATCGATTCCTCACGCGCCGGCGGGTGGGGCATGCTCGCCGGCGGCAACAAGAACGTCGACGCGTTGGCCGACGAGGTCCGTGACGTTCAGGACGCGGGCGTCGCTGCCGGCGTCAACCTCTTCATCGCGGGCCCGCAGAGCACGGATGCCGCGGCCCTCGCGTCGCTGCGCGCGAAGATGCAGCCCGTGGCCGAGCGTTTCGACGTCGAGCTCGGTGAGCCGACGTGGGACGACGACGACTACGCCGCGAAGGTGGGCTGGCTCGTCGCGCATCCCGTCGACGTCGTGACGTTCACGTTCGGGCTACCGTCCGACGCCGACGTCACCGCGTTGCATGCGGCGGGTTCCTCGCTGGGTGCCACCGTCACGTGCCTCGACGATGCGCGCACCGCCGTCGCGCGGGGCATGGATTTCCTCGTCGTCCAGGGCCCTGACGCGGGCGGTCATCGCAGCACGTTCGACCTGCATGCCGACCCCGCCGTGGCACCCCTGCCCGATCTGCTCGAACAGATCCGCGCGGCCGTCGACGTGCCGCTGCTCGCGGCCGGCGGCATCGCGACGCCCGACGACACCGTCGCGGCGCTCGGCATGGGCGCCGTTGCAGTGCAGGCGGGTACGGCGTTCCTGCGCTCGTCGTCGGCAGGTTCGTCGGCGACGCATCGTGCGGCGCTCGCCTCGGACGACTTCACCGATACGGGTCTGACGCGCGCCTTCTCGGGGCGGTTCGCGCGCGGTCTCGTCAACGAGTTCATGTCGATGTTCGACGGCGTCGAGAACGTCTCGCCGTCGGCCTACCCGGAGGTCAACCGGATGCTCGCGCCGCTGCGTCGCGCCGCCGCCGAGGCGGGCGACCCGCAGTGGACGCACCTGTGGGCCGGGGCCGGGTGGCGTCGCACGGCGTCCGCGATGCCGGGCCGCATGATCGACGGTGACGCCGGCCGCATCACACGCTGGCTCGCAGGCCGCGAGGGCTGACGCGCCGTCAGATCTCGCGGACGACGCGCGCGGGGTTGCCGACGGCGACGACGTTCGCGGGCAGGTCCTTCGTCACGATCGAGCCGGCACCGACGACGGTGTTCGCGCCGATCGTCACCTCGGCGACGTCGAGGCACACGAAGCCGAAGTTCGCGAACGTGCGCGCCCCGATCGTCGTGCGGTATCCGTAGTCGACCTGCAGCGGCGGGCGGTCTCACTGTCGTCCCCGAAGGCTCCGAACAGTTCGCGCAGCAGGGCGCGTCGCTCGTCGTGCGCCGTCGGGTCCATCGTGTTGATGCGATGCGTGAGGAGCTACGCGCGATCCGATTCGGCGGCGAGCTGCGGATCGTCGGCGAGGTACAGGTCGCCGGCCAGCATGCATTCGCGCATGGAGCGCTCGTCGGGGTGCGAGTTCGTGATGGCCTCGACGCTAGCTGCCAAGAACGCGTCGCGAAGAATCTCTCGTGCCAATGTCGGTTCGACACCTCGGCCGCCCGAATTTCGCCGCGCGCGCTCACGGACGTACGCCGCAGCCTCGTCGTCCCGATAGAGCCTCGATCATCCACACTGCGATTGCACTACGGCGTAGTACAGCTACTGCAGGCCACCGCGCCCACCCCCGGGCCAGCGGCCAAGGCCGTTCAAGGATCGTCGAGACGTCGAGACACGAAACGACCGCACCCGATCAGAGAAGGTGGCAACCTTTGGGTGCGGTCGTTCGGCGTGTGCGGTACGGATCAGCTCGTGGCGGCCACCCCCTCCCCCGTCAGGTCGCGGCGGCCGAGGCCGTCCGACGCCTTCGCCGTGGCGTAGAACGACGCTGCAAGAGTGGCGACGAGCAGCAGACCGGCGCTGAAGAGACGGCCGTCCATGACGGGCCCCTCGATCTCGTGGCCGGCAGCCTGCGCCCGCGCCGAACCGTTGAGGAACGGCACGATCGCGAGCACGCCGATGCCGAGGACGACCTCCGTCAGCACGACGCGCGGAAACGTCACGAGGACGTACGCGAACACGTTGCTGATGCGCCCCGCCCGCTGCGCGCGGGCGATCTTCGGCATGAGGACGAGCTGGTTGTACGCCCCGGCGGCGACGAGACCGACGACGAGGACGATCTTCGCGACCAGGAAGCGCCCGAACGGCGTCGTCACGAACTGCTCCCACGCCCCGACCTCGCGGTACGTCAGCCACACCCCGGAGACGAGCACCATGCCGACGGCAACGAGCGCGAGCACGCCGAACCGCGCCCAGATTCGTGCCCACACGTCACCGGCGCCGACGTCGAGGTGGCGTCGCGTGCGAGCCAGCAGCGCGAGCGCGATGAGCCCGCCGACCCAGAGCGAGCCCCCGATGATGTGCGCCTGGATGAGCATCTTGGCGACGACGTCGCCGAACTCGACGGCCTTCGTCGGGATCGACGGCACCAGCGAGGCGGCGACCGTCAGCCCTGCGGCGGTGACGGCGGCGGCGTGCGACCAGCGCGGCATCCGGCCGAACAGCATCGGTAGCAGGACGAGCGCCGCGAGCACGATGCAGACGTTGGCGACGGTCACGAGCGCACCGGTCGAGATCCACTCGCCGGCCTTGGCGGGCTTCGTCA
>NZ_DCNR01000082.1:80021-82501 GCF_002322065.1 Dermacoccus sp. UBA1591
AGCTGGAACCAGGCGACGACGAGCAGGACGATCGTGCCGACGGCTGCGAGACGCAGCGCACGGCGCGTCAGGAGCGCCGCGTCATCGGGGTTCACCGTCGTGTCGCGTCGGACGGCGGGCCGGACGACACTCAGGTACGTCCAGACGCCGCCGATGGCGCAGGCCAGGCCCATGAAATAGGCGAACTTCGTGAGGATCCGCCACACCGGCGGGATGACATCGGGGAGGGCCGTAGCCGTGACAACCATGCTCATAGTTAGGTGAGCCTAACCTTACTCAGAATGCTGGTGTCGATCTGGCCCACATGAAGTGACGAAAATCCGTCCGGCGGTCCGTCATCGCTCTGCCGCAACATCCCCGAAGCGCACCAGGACGCACGAATGGGCGCCCGCCGGCGATCACCGCAACCGATGCGCCGCGGACGTCACCTCATCCGTCAGCCGCGCGAGCGCCCGAGTCTCGAGGCGCCAGCACTGCCAGAACAGGGGCACGTCGAGGTCGCCAACGCCCGGCACGCGCCTGAGGTGATCGTCCTCGTCCGCGAGCCCCTCCGGCACCATGCCCCACCCGAGGCCGGCCCGCACCGCGGCCGCAAAACCCTCGGCGGACGGGATGACATGCTCGACCCTCGGCTCGAGGCCGGCCACAGCGAGGATGCGCCGCTGCAGGTCGTCCCGGTCGTTGAAGCGCAGCGTCGGCAGCTCGGCGAGGCGCCCCGAACAGCGCTCCCACAGGTCGCGACGCACGAGCGGTACGTAGCGCATGATGCCCAGCTCACTGACCGAACACCCTTGCACCGCAGCAGAACTCGCCGTCACCGCACCCAGGACGGCACCCTCGCGCAGCAGCCGCGCCGAGTGATCCTGATCCTCGACGAAGACCCGCAGCCGCGCGTCACCCCACTCGGCCACCGTGGTGAGCACCTCGACGAACCATGTCGCGAGCGAGTCGGCGTTGACGGCGACCGGCAGGTCGACGACGTCACCCGGTAGCGTCCGACCCGGCGCCGCCGAACCGAGCGCGCGCTGCAACTCGGCGTCGACGAGAGCCCGCTGCCGCGCTCCGCGCAGCAGGACCTCCCCGACGGCGGTGACGCGCACGGGCGAGGTGCGCACGAGGACGACCTGCCCTACTGCCTGTTCGAGCGCCTTGATGCGCTGCGAGATCGCCGACGGCGACACCCGCAGCGCGGCCGACGCTCCGTCGAACGTCCCCTCGTCGACGCAGGCCAGGAGCGCCTCGAGCCACTCGCCACGCAGTTTCATGGGGCCACCCTAGTGAAGCAGCACTGAAGTACCCACAGTTTCATGAACTGCCCTTCATCCACGCACACTCCTAACGTCACTGCCATGACGCACCTGCTCACCGGCTTCCTCACCGGCCTCGGCCTCATCGTCGCCATCGGATCGCAGAACGCCTTCGTCCTGCGTCAGGGGTTGCTGCGTCACCACGTCGGGCTCGTCGTCGTCATCTGCGCGCTCGGCGACATCGTCCTCGAACTCGCCGGTGTGCTCGGCATGGGTGCCGTCGTCTCCGCGCATCCGGACGCGCTGCGCGTGATCAAGTGGCTGGGTGCGGCCTATCTCGTCTGGTTCGGGCTCGACTCGTTCAAGAACGCGCGCCACGCGGGCAGCCTCAGCCCGGCCGACGCGCCCCCGATGAGCCGGCGTGCGGCCGCCGCCACGGTCGCGAGCCTGACGTTCCTCAACCCGCATGTTTATCTCGACACGGTCGTCATGCTCGGTACCGTCGCAAACTCCCATGGCGCGCAAGGGCGTTGGTGGTTCTACGTCGGGTCGATCAGCGCGAGCGTGCTGTGGTTCGTCGCGCTCGGGCTCGGCGCGCGTCTGCTGACGCCCCTCGTCCGCAACGCCCGCACCTGGCAGGTCATCGACACGGTCGTCGGCGTCATGATGTTCGTCTTCGCCGCACTGCTCGTGACGTCGTCCTGACCGCCCTACCGCGCCGCACGAGCGTCCGAAGGCGCCGTACTATAGCCCGGCGCGTAGAGATCGCGGCAAGATGCGAGCACCGGACTAGGTAGAAACCCGTTCATCTGTCACGCTGGTGCCGTGACTTTCTCTGTGTGGTTCGATGGCGACGAAACCCTGTGGGACAGGCGGGGCCACATGCTCACCGGCCTCCTCGACGAACCCTCCCACGTCGACGACGCCACGCGCGCGCCCGAGCTGTTCCCCGACGTCCTGCCCGCCATGGTCGACCTGGCAGAGCGCGGCAGCGTCAACCTCATCGACTACGCACCCATGCCCGCCGGCCACGAGCACGTCCTGCCCCCGTTCGCCGCCCACGTCGACGCGCCCGGAGCACCGTCGGACCTGCCGCCCGAGCTGCACGACACCGAAGCCGACCTCAACTGGCTCGCCACGTTCGAGCGCATCGACGCCGTCATCGCCGAGAGCGGCTCCACCCCCGACGACGTCGTGCTCATCAGCAACACCGTCGGACCCTTCGCGAAGGCG
>NZ_DCNR01000082.1:82754-90697 GCF_002322065.1 Dermacoccus sp. UBA1591
CGCCGAGATCCACTCGCTGCTCGACCTGCCCGAGGCCCTCGACGCCATCGATGAGGCCCGCGCCATCATCGCGGGGCTCATGCCGAGCAGCGAGGCGACCCTCGCGACGGCGCTCGACGGCGTCACCCCCGCCTGAGGCGACGGGACACAAGGACACCACGCGTCAGGGTGTTTCGCTCACAAAAACACCCGTTGACTACAGTTGATGGCCGCACCGATCGGTGCGGCCATTGCCGTCCCCGCGCACTGGTGACCGCCTACCGAAGGACGACCCACCATGGTCGACTCCCCCGCCAGCCACGGCGCGTCATCCGCGACGCCTGAGCCCGGCGCTGCGAACTCGCCCGACGTCGACGCACCGCGCGTCGCCCTCTCCGGTGGCCGCACCCGCCCGTCGCTCGACGACCGCGGTTTCCTCGGCCACCCCTCCGGCCTGGGCACGCTGTTCAACGCCGAACTGTGGGAACGCTTCAGCTACTACGGCATGCGCGCCATCCTCGCGTACTACCTCTACACGGCCGTCAGCGACGGTGGGCTCGGCATCGACCAGCCGACAGCCCTGTCGATCGTCGCGACGTACGGTGCGTCGGTCTACCTGCTCAGCGTCGTCGGCGCGTGGCTCGCCGACCGCGTCATCGGCGCCTTCCGCGCGACGCTGTACGGCGCCGTCATCATCATGCTCGGCCACGTCTTCCTCGCGATGCCGATCGCGGCGATGTCGTGGGTCGGCATCGCCACCGTCGCGCTCGGAACGGGTCTGCAGAAGGCATCCATCTCGGCGGTCGTCGGGCAGCTGTACGACCGCGAGGACGGCCGTCGCGACGCCGGTTTCTCGATCTTCTACATGTCGGTGAACATCGGCTCGTTCTGCGCGCCGTTCGTCGTGACGTTCCTCAAGGACCGGTGGGGTTTCCACGCCGGATTCTCCGCCGCGGCTGTCGGCATGGCCTTCGGGTTGATCGGCCTGTTCGTGTTCCGCAAGCACCTGCACGGCGCAGGAACGAACCCGACGAGCCCGCTCACCGCGGCCGAACGCGGCACCGTCATGCGACGCGTGGGGCTCGGCGTCGTCGGCGTCGCGGCCGTCGCCGCGATCTGCTTCGCCCTGTCGGGCACGACCGCGGACGGCGTCATCAACACCGTCACGGTGATGTCCGTCATCGCCGCGGTCGGCATGTTCGCGATGATGTTCAAGAGCCCCAAGGTGAGCGCCGCCGAACGCCGCCATCTGCAGGCGTACGTGCCGTTGTGGATCGGCGCCGCGCTGTTCTGGATGATCTTCGAGCAGGCCGCGAGCAAGATGGCCGCGTTCGCCGCCGAGCGCACCGACCTCGGCTCGATCTTCGGCATCAAGGTGAACGCCGAGTTCTTCCAGAGCGTCAACCCGCTGTTCGTCGTGGCCCTCGCGCCCGTCTTCGCCGCGATCTGGCTGCGCCGCGCCGGCAAGTTCCCGAGCACCGGCGCGAAGTTCGCGTTCGGCGTGCTCATGGCCGGCCTGTCGTTCGTGCTGCTCGCGTTCTACTCGAACCTGTGGCCGCACGGCCCGACGGCGCCGATGTGGGCGCTCGCGAGCGTCTTCGTCGTCCAGACGATCGGCGAACTGTGCCTGTCGCCCGTCGGCATCTCCGCGACGACGAAGCTCGCACCCGCCGCGTTCACGACCCAGGCGATGGCGCTGTGGTACCTCACGTCCGCCGTCGGCCAATCGGCCGCCGCGCAGGCCATCCGCCTCATGGAGGGCCTCAGCGACACGACGTTCTTCCTGACGCTCGGCCTCATCACCGCCGGCTTCTCGCTCGTCCTCATGGCCCTCGTGCCGTGGATCGGACGCCACATGCGCGACGTCGAAGACGTCAAGACGGCGTGAACAATGCGTCGTGAGGACGCGCTGAGCTGACGCCTCATTGAGGTGACGCCGCGAGACGCGCAGGAGGGGCAGGTGGATGTCCACCTGCCCCTCCTGCAAGTTACGTCCACATCTGCGAATCTGGCTCTTCAGAGTTGAGTGTGGGCGCGCCGGTTGGGTCGGGTAGCTGGGGAAAGGTGGGGACGCCACGAAACGTCGTCCCGCACCAGCCGGGTCAGCTGCGCCAGGGCGTACACGAACACCAGGTCGAAGAACAGCTCTAGGTTGCCCACCTACCCGCTGCCGCTATCCCGCGCGTCGGCCTCGCTGCCCGGCTCAGAGTCCTCGCACACCGGCGAAATCATCCCCCTACGAGCCCGGCTATTCCCACCCCCGAACCGACGGTGCTGCTGTGGTGGACCACGTGAGGGCGGGCACAGGTTCAGGAGGAGGTTACAGGCAGGTCCTTGGGAAACTTGCGCTGTTCGGCAGTTCGGCCGTTCGGGTGGCGGCTACCTCTCGGACGTTCCCACATCGACGAGCTGGCTCGGCCTGATCTCCTGCCCCGGCGCACCACTCCGGGGAGTGCTGCTCTTAGCGCTGCCCGGACTGACCGGGCTGCGCGCCTGGGCAGGATCACAGCATTTCTAGTGGTCGCGGTCCGCTCGGCGGCGGAAACGCTCGATCCAGAGCATCCAGGTCTTCGCGGGTCAGCTCCACGTCCAGTGCTGTGGCGTTGTCGCGCACATGCTGCGGACTGCTCGCCTTGGGGATCGTGCAGAGCGAGTCGCGGCGCAGCACCCAGGCGATGGCCGCCGCCGCGGGGCTGACGCCGTGACGGGCCGCGACGTCGTTCAGCGTCGCGTCCTGAAGGATGCGGCCCTGCTCGATCGGCGAGTACGCCATGACCGGCAGCTCGTGGTCGGTGCACCACGGCAGCAGGTCGTACTCCGGTCCTCGCCGCGACAGGTTGTACAGCACCTGATCCGTGGCCAGCCCGCTGCTGCCCGGCACGTCCCGCAGGTCGGCGAGGGCCCGGTGGTCGAAGTTGCTGACGCCCCAGTATCGGATTTTCCCGTCCTCGACGAGCTGTTGGAAGGCCGCGACCGTGTCCGGCAGCGGGTACCCGCCCTGCCAGTGCAGCAGGTAGAGGTCGATCCGATCGGTGCCCAGGCGTTTCAAGCTGCGTTCGCAGGCCGCGATCGTGTCGGAACGGGAGGCGTGGGACGGAATGACCTTGCTGACCACGAACGCCTCGTCGCGGCGACCCGCCAATGCTTCACCAAGCACCTCCTCCGCGCCGCCGTCGGCGTACATCTCGGCGGTGTCGACCAGCGTCATGCCCAGCTCGAGGCCGGCGTGCAGCGCGGCGACCTCGTCGCGGCGGCGGCCGGGGTCCTCACCCCAGCCCCAGGTGCCCTGGCCCAGCACAGGGATGAACTCCCCGCTCGGCAGCGTTATTCGCCGCATCCGCGATCACTTCCCTTCTGGTTGTGCTGAGGCGGGACGTGGGCTGAGATCCTCGAAGGGCCAGCGCGTCCCCGGCCAGTGCTTGCGGTACCGAGGTGCCGGGTGTCGAGCCGGTCATTAGCCCCGCCTGCGCCATGTGGCGTACCGGGCTGCTCACGAGCGGTTTCCGGCGCCGGCGGGCTGGTCGGCCTGACTGAACGGTACCGGAATGGCGGAACAGAAGGCCCGGAAGTCATCGGGTGAGCGGCTGGTGACCAGGTTCCCGTCTCGGGCCACCCCCATGGTCCACCACGTTCGCCCGGTCGAGGCCGCGGTGGCGGTAGTCGTTGCGCTGCACCACTCGTCCGGGGCTGGGCTGGCCGTATTCGGCGCCGACCACCGCGTCAGCGTCCGCGAAGAGGAGGGCGTTGAGCATGGTCTGCAACAGGCTGCGCATCATGTCCGGTGAGGCCTCGGTGAGCAGCTCGCGAAGAATCGCAGATGGGTACGGTGCTCTGACAGCTGCCGACCGTCACGTCACCACCAGGCGTGGAAGTGGTGGACGGGGCCGTGGCCGTCGCCCCGCCCGACGTCGAGGTCGCCACTCGCAGCGAGCGCCTCCGTCACGTAATCCTTGGCCTCCCGCGTCGCCTGCGCCCACGAATCGCGTTGCTGCCGGAGTGCCGTCATCGCCGCCGACAGGGTGCATCCGGTGCCGTGCGTGTTGCGCGTGTCGATGCGCGGCGCGCTCAACCGGGCGGGCTCGTCGCTCTCGGCGGGGACGAGGAGGACGTCGTCGCTCTTCGCGCCGCCGCCATGGCCGCCCTTGAGCAGCACACCAGACCCGAGGGTGACGAGGGCGCGCGCGACGTCATCGCTCGCCTCGCGTGGCGTGTCGTCGAGATCGAGCAGGACGGCGGCCTCCGCGAGGTTCGGCGTGATGACGTCGACCTCCGGCACGAGACGCTCGCGCAGAGCGGTCACGGCGTCCTCGTCGATGAGCCGGTCACCGCTCGAGGCGACCATGACAGGGTCGAGAACGCGCGGCACCCCGCGCAGCGCCGGGTGGTCGGCGAGCACGTCAGCGACGGTCTCGATGACGGCCGCCGAACCCAGCATGCCGATCTTCAGCGCGTCGATGCGGACGTCGTCCGCCAGGTTCTCGAGCTGCGTGCGTACCTGCTGCGGCGTCATCTGCGTCACCGCCGCGACGCCCCGCGTGTTCTGCGCGACGACGGCCGTCACAACAGCGCACCCATGCGTGCGCAGGGCGCCGAAAGCCTTGAGATCAGCCATGATTCCCGCACCGCCGCTGGGGTCGGTGCCGGCGATCGTCAGGACGTTGGGGATGCTCATGTCAGAGCCTCTCGGCTCGCGTCAGCGGAACGTGGTCGCGCCCACCGGCCGCAGCAGCCCTGGGGCACCCCTCGCCGGGGTGTCATGCCGGGCCCGCGTGGTCGGGCCGCTCGAGCTCGAGTGCGCCTCGGCCGCCGTCGACCGGGCGGACTTCGGCGAGAGCCTCGTCGAGTTCGCTCCGCAGCGCCTGGGTAGCGGCGAGCGGATCGGGCTGCCCGCAGATCGCCGACACGACGGCGACGCCCTGCGCGCCGGCGGCCACGAGCGCGCGCAGGTCCGGCAGCTTCACCCCGCCGATGACGACGTTGGCGAACCCGCCGGCCCGTGCCGCGTCCGTGATGGCGCCGACGCCGTCAAGCCCGAGCGGTTGCGCTGCGTCCGGCTTCGTCGGCGTCGCACGGAACGGCCCGATGCCCAGCAGGTCGACGGTGCCGCGCGGCAACCTCGTTGCAGCAGCGACCTGTTCGAGGTTCGACACCGACCAGCCGAGGTGGAAGCCCTCACCGACGACACGGTCGGCGAGGCGCCGCGCCACGACAGGATCGAGGTCACTCTGGCCGAGGTGCACGCCATCAGCCCCGACGGCGAGCGCCACGTCGAGACGGTCGTCGACGACGACGCGGACGCGCCGTGCCGTCGTCGAGGACGAGATCGGGGTCGCCGCCGCAGCCATCTGCTGGCCGGCACCCGTGGGCGAGTCTCGCTCGACGCGGGGGGCGGGGCACTCTTCGTCATGTAGGCCAGCCGATCGGCCACCAGCGGCCCGCGGCGTCGGCGTCTGCGCGACGGCGGGATGCGCACCCAAGGCCGCAACGGCGTCGATGACCCGCGTTGTGAGAGAGCACAATTCGCGGGTCGAAGCGTCGTGGTCGCGGATCTGGATCATGTCGACACCACCGCGCGCAGCAGCCTCGGCCGTCTCGACGACACCGTCGGGCCCGCCACACAGCGCCGTATCGGTGACGAGGTACAGCTCGACGCCGCGCCCGTCCGACATCACGACGCCACTCGCAGATCGAGCGTCGCTGCGACGCTATCGCCCTCGAGGCGCGCCAGGGCGTCGAGGAGTTCGACCGCGAACGAACCCGGGCCGCTCGCCCAGTGCGCGGCGTCCTCGGCGGCGAGCGTCATCGTCGCGGTCGCGGCGGCGGCAGCGAGCTGCGCCGAACCGGCGACCGGTAGGTAGGCCGCGACGAGCGCTCCGAGCGCGCACCCGACGCCCGTCACCTTCGTCATGATGGCGTCGCCGTTGCCGATGCGCACCGTCGGCACGCCCGGCGCGACGACGGCATCGACGACACCGCTGACGGCGACCGCCCCGCCCGTGCGCTCCGCGAGTCGCGACGCTGCCGCGAGCGCCGCGTCGACGTCGTCACCGGCGTCGACCCCGCGTCCCGCACCCTGTTCGCCGGCCAACCCGAGCACCTCGGAGGCATTGCCGCGGGTGACGGCCGGGGCGTGTTCGAGCAGGTCGCGAGCGAGCTGAGTGCGCACCGGCAGGGTGCCGACCGCGACCGGGTCGAGGCACCACGGGCGCCCCGCCTCGGCGCGCGCGGCAGCCGTCGCGCGCATCGCCTCGGCTGTCGCCGCCGTCACGGTGCCGACGTTGACGAGCAACCCGTCCGCGATACCGGCGAAGATCGGGCCCTCCTCGAGCGAGTCGACCATGGCCGGCGACGCTCCGACAGCGAGCAGCACGTTCGCCGTGAAACCGGTGACGACGGCGTTCGTCATGCACTGCGTGAGCGGTGCGGCGTCACGAACGGCGTCGATGACGCGCCCGATCGCTTCGGGGGTGATGGCGAGCGCCTGAGCTGACGCGTCCGTGCCCGCCTCGTGCGCCGCGTCGGGGGACTGTGCGTCGGGGCGGCTCCTGTCGCCGCCTCTCTGGCTGGCGCTGCGTGTCGCGTCGCTCGACGCGCCTGGGGTGTGGTCGGGCTCGTTCGTGGGCGCAGTCATCGTGCGTCTCCTTCCTCCGCCGGCATGATCCGGATCAGGTGTAGGCACCCTCGTGAAGAGGATGCTGGCGGTCGGCTTGCGCCTCTCAGCCGTGATGGCTCCCGCGGGACGACCCCAGCTTCGCAGATGACGTACCCCGCGTGGGCGTCGTGTCCCACGGACGCAGGTGCGGAACGTCGATGGCGTGTGGACGTGTTCGCCCGGCCAGCCCCACCGCCGTACCCGTACCTCCCCCTCGCGCGTCACGACGCCGAGCGAGAAACCCACCGCGCCCATCACAGTCCGTCGCGCAGCACGCGTCAGCACCGACGAGCCCGTCGCGTCATCACCCCAGGAAGTTCGCGTTGGGGCCTGGCGGCAACGGTCACCGGCGCCGCCCCCCACGGGCGGGTCACGTAGCCTGGTGGCAGATCAGCCACCCGCGCGCGAGGAGTCAGACATGCCCCAGGCCCAGATCGGCATCTTCGTCGATGGTGCGACGTCGAGCGAGTACGTCGAGTTCGAGGTCGAGCCCGGCTCGCTGACGAAGCTGTCGCAGCTGCTGCCGCTGTTCGAGGCCGAGCAGGACGACGTGGGCGTCAACTTCGTCGTCGGCGTGCGGCCGTCGCTGATGCAGCAGATCGCCGCCGATCACGCCCCCGAGAACGTTCACGACTTCGACACCGACGTCGTCGGAACTGACGGCTACGTCATCCCCGGTACGCAGCGCGACCTCGTCTTCTGGGTGTTCGGCGGCGCGCGCGACAAGGTGTTCGACGCGACGCGTCACCTCATCTCGTTGACGCGCCAGGTCGTGCCCGGCACACGCGTCGTGGACGAGACGGAGGGCTGGGTCTACCAGACGAACCGCGACCTCACCGGTTTCATCGACGGCACCGAGAACCCGACGACGATCGAGCAGTACGACGAGGCCATCGTCGCCGACGGCAAGCCGGGCGCCGGCTCGAGCGTGCTGCTGCTGCAGAAGTGGCCGCACAAGCAGGCGAAGTGGGAGGCCCTCTCCACCGAGGAGCAGGAGAAGGTCATCGGCCGCTCCAAGGTCGACTCGATCGAGATGGACCCCAAGCCCGAGACGTCGCACGCCGAACGCACCGACCAGGACGACTTCGGCCACATCGTGCGCCGCAACATGCCGTTCGGTGACGTCGGCGAGCACGGCACGATGTTCGTCGGCTTCGCGTGCGAGCAGAAGCGCCTGCACGACATGCTCGAATCGATGGCCGGCGTCGGTGACCACCCGCGCGACGAACTGACGAAGTACTCGAACGCCGAGACCGGCTCGTACTACGTCATCCCGCCGGTCGACGCGTTCAAGGGCTGACGGCGAGCCCTC
>NZ_DCNR01000074.1:0-4921 GCF_002322065.1 Dermacoccus sp. UBA1591
CCCGAAAGACTGGGGTTGAGCAGTTCAAGACCATCACGCATTTCTACGTCCACCACAAACACCCTGACCCCCGCCGCCCCTGCGAATGCTTGTACGGGTGCGGATAGACACGTACATGACGTTGCCCACTCCCTCGGGGTTGGCCGTCGGCGTCGTGTCGCCCTCACCGCGGCTCGCACCCTGCGGCATCTCGACGAGCGCGACGTCGCGGTGGCCGAGGTCGTACAGGTACGTGGCCAGGGTGCGCAGCGCGGCGCGTTCCATCGTCAGCTGCAGGACACCGTCGATCGCGGGGTAACCCGTGCCGGCGAGCGGGATGCGGCGATGGCGCAGGTGGTCCAGCACCGCCGCCGAGACATGCCCGCCGAGCGGGAAGACGACGGCGTCGCGGGGGATGCCGGACATGCGTCGCACGACCTCGTGCTCATCGCTACCCTACGCCAGGATGAGCAGGATGCCGCTCGAGTTCTGGCCCAGGTGCTGCGCGAGACCGTCGAGCACGCTGACGGCGAACGGGTCGCTGAACGAGTTGAGCAGTCGCCCCTCGGCGAAGACACCGACGATGCCGGAGCGTCCCTGTCGCAGGGACGAGGCGAGCGGGGGTCGGGGCTGCCGGAATCGAGATCCTCGGCGGCCTCGAGGACGCGCTCATGCGTCGCGTCGGCTTCGCATCGTCCACCACGGCCGGGGGGATGGCAATTCTGTGCAGGCACCCATCGATGTGGGACGGGCTGAGCGGTATCCGTCACGTGGTTACTGAAGCGTAGGTAGGGTTGGGGGATCGCGGCGCGGACCGCGACACCGGAGCTGACGACGGCCGAAGGAGACCACAGCGATGACGACCTCACGGACCCGGGTGACGCTGCTCGACGTGGCGCGCGGGGCGCTGACGATGACGCCCGACATCCCCCACGTCGCCAAGCATCTGCCGTCCTTACTGCTGCGTCGATCGGGCCGCGCCATGTCGATCGGCTCGGTATTCGAAGGGCTCGCCGAGCGGCACCCGCAGCGTCCGTTCGTCGTGGCCGACGAGGGGCGCCTCACCTACGCAGAGGCCAACGAGCGTGTCAACCGGCTCGCGTGGGTGCTCAAGGACGCTGGGGTGCGTCACGGGGACGTCGTCGGGCTGATGTCGCACAACTCGATCGACATGCTGCTCGTGATGCTCGCGACCGTGAAGCTCGGCGCCGTCAGCGGGCTGCTCAACTACAACCAGCAGGGCGATGTGCTCGCCCACAGCCTCGGAGTACTCGACGCCCGCGTCATCGTCGCCGAGCCGTCGTTGCTCGAGGCGGTGACGACGTGCCTCGCGGGGGAGGGCTCAGCGAACACCGCACCGTCGTCGGATACCGGGCGCCACGCGGACGTCGTCGGGCTCGACGAGCTCGTCGCACAGGCGACGAACGCGCCTACGGCGGCGGCGCAGAACCCGCCCGAATGCGCGCAGGTGCGCGGCAGCGACAAGGCGTACTACATCTTCACCTCCGGCACGACGGGCATGCCGAAGGCCTCCATCATGAGCCACCATCGGTGGCTGCAGTCGTACTCGGGCCTCGGCGGGCTGGGCGTGCGGCTGCGCGAGGGCGACACTCTCTACTGCTGCCTGCCGCTGTACCACAACAACGCCGTGACGGTCGCGCTCGGAGCCGTGCTCAACGGCGGCGCGTGCTTCGCCATCGCGCGCAAGTTCTCCGTCTCCAACTTCTGGGACGACGTCATCCGCTTCGACGCGACGTCGTTCGTCTACATCGGCGAACT
This sequence comes from Dermacoccus sp. UBA1591, assembly GCF_002322065.1. Classification (NCBI taxonomy): domain Bacteria; kingdom Bacillati; phylum Actinomycetota; class Actinomycetes; order Micrococcales; family Dermacoccaceae; genus Dermacoccus; species Dermacoccus sp. UBA1591. Next base: position 1,759 of record NZ_DCNR01000074.1, read on the forward strand.
GTGCCGCTATCTGCTCGGCCAGCCGCAGCGGGACGTTGACCGGGCGCACCGCATCCGCGTCATCGTCGGCAACGGCCTGCGGACCGACATCTGGGCCGAGTTCCAGGAGCGCTTCGGCATCGCGCGCATCGCCGAGTTCTACGGGGCGAGCGAGTGCAACATCGCGTTCATCAACGCCTACAACATCTCCGAGACGGCCGGCACGTGCCCACTGCCGCACAAGGTCGTCGCCTACGACCCGGAGACGGGCGGCGCGGTGCGCGACGGGAACGGGCGGCTGCGTCAGGTCAAGGTCGGCGAGGCGGGCCTGCTGCTCGCCAAGGTGACGAAGGCCCAGCCGTTCGACGGGTACACCGACGACGACGCCACCGAGAAGAAGCTGCTGCGCGACGGTTTCAAGGACGGCGACTGCTGGTTCATCACCGGCGACCTCGTGCGCCGGCAGGGGCTCAACCACGTGGCGTTCGTCGATCGGCTCGGCGACACGTTCCGGTGGAAGGGCGAGAACGTCGCGACGACGGAGGTCGAGGCGGCCCTCGAGCGGCTGCCGTTCGTCGAGGACTGCGTCGTCTACGGCGTCGAGGTGCCCGGCTGCGACGGGCGAGCCGGCATGGCCGCCGTCGTGCTGCGCGAGGGCGAGCCCTTCGACGCCATGGCGGCCGTCGCGCTCAACGAACGCCTGCCGAAGTACGCGGTGCCACTGTTCGTGCGCGAGGTCGATTCGCTCGAGCACACCTCGACGTTCAAGTCGCGCAAGGTCGAACTGCGCGACGCCGGGTTCGCCGGCGTGGGTGACGACCGCGTGTGGGTGCTGATGCGTGACGGCTACGTGCCCTTCTACGGGAGCTACCCCGAAGACGTCGCAGCAGCGCGTCAGCCGTGAGGGGTTGAGCTTCGCCGTCGGCCGGCCATGTGGTCGTGCGTCAGCTGTGAGGGGTGGAGCTTCGCGTCAGCCGGCCATGTGGTCGCGCGGCAGCTGTGAGGGGTGGAGCGTCGCGTCGGCGTGGTGGTTCAGCGTGTCGGGCGTCAGAACGATGCGGTGGCGAGCTTGACGGCGAACAGGCAGAAGGCCGTCCCCGCGGCGAGGTGTGCGCCGGCGACGACGCGCGGGCGTCCTGCGACGCGGTGGCCGAGCCGCGAACTGATGGCGATGACGGCCGCGAGGTAGATGAGGCTGATGATCTGCATGATGACGGCGAGCACCCCGAAGTTGACCCACAGGTGCGGATCGCCCGGCGTCACGAACTGCACGAAGAACGCGGCGAAGAACAGGATCGACTTGGGGTTGAGCATGCCCGTCACGATCGAGCGGCTGAACGGGGACGCCGCGATGCCGGCGTCATCGGGGGCCGCGCCTGTGTCGATGGGGTTGAGCGAGTCGTCCGTGGCCTCGGCGCGCGTCAGCGCTCGATGTTCGCGCAGCAACTGCACCCCTCGGCGCAGCAGACCGAACCCGAGATAGACGAGGTAGGCGCCGCCGACGAGCGTCAGCGCGCGGAAGAACAGCGCCCCGCCCGTCAGCAGCGTGCCCGCCGGCGACGGCCGCGATCATGAGGATGCTGTCGCTGATGAACACACCGGCGGCGGCCTGCCAGCCGGCGCGTCGCGACACCTGCGCGGCGCTCGTCGCGACGAACAGCGAGTTCGGCCCGGGCAGCAGGATTGGTTGTGACAGCTTGGTCTGGCCCCGTTGTGACGGCTTGATCTGGCCCCGCGTGCGACTTGCCGGGGTGTTGACGGTCTGAACTGGCCCCACCCCTTCACGCTGGTCCCCATCACTGGGAACCAGTCGCGAGGGCAAGGGAGCCAAGATGGGGTCACGAGTGCAGCTGTACGCCGACATCCGCCATGACGCGCGAGTGGAGGGTCTGTCCATCCGCGAGCTCGCGCGCAAGCACGGGGTACATCGCCGCACCGTCCGCCAGGCACTCGCCGCTGCCGAACCCCCGCCCCGCAAGAGGCCGGTTCGTACGGCACCGCGTCTGGACCCGTACAAGCCGGCCATTGACGAGATGCTGCGCTATGACCTGACTGCGCCACGCAAGCAGCGTCATACCGCGACCAGGATCCTGGCCCGGCTACGCGACGAACACGGCGCCACGGACCTGTCGTACTCGACGGTGCGGGACTACGTGCGGGTCCGGCGCGCGCAGATCGATCTGGAGGCCGGGCGTCGGGTGGAGGCGATGGTGCCGCAGGACCACGCCCCCGGCGCGGAGGCCGAGGTCGACTTCGGCGAGGTCTACGTCATCCTCGACGGCGTCAAGACCAAGTGCCACATGTTCGTCTACCGCCTGTCCCACTCGGGCAAGGCCATCCACCGCGTCTACCCGACCGGCGGGCAGGAAGCCTTCCTCGAGGGACACATCGAGGCCTTCCACGCCCTGAGCGGCATCCCCACCCGACACATCCGCTACGACAACCTCACCTCCGCCGTCGTGCAGGTCATCCACGGCGGCGACCGGCTACGCGACGAGAACGAACGCTGGGTGCTGTTCCGCTCCCACTACGGCTTCGACGCGTTCTACTGCCAGCCAGGCATCGACGGCGCCCACGAGAAAGGTGGCGTCGAGGGCGAGGTCGGCTGGTTCCGCCGCAACCACCTCACCCCCATGCCCGAGGTCCCCAGCCTGGACGAACTCAACGACAAGATCCGTGCCTGGGAACACGATGACAACACCCGCCGCATCACCGGCCATGCGAACACGATCGGGCAGGACTACCACGCCGAACTCGACCACCTGGCGCCGTTGCCGGCCGGGGACTTTGACCCTGGCCTGATCCTCCACCCGCGCGTCGATCGCTCCGCCCTGATCACCGTCCGCATGGTCAAGTACTCCGTCCCCGCACACCTGATCGGGCAACGCGTCCGCGTCAGCCTGCGGGCCTCGTGCGTGGTCGTCTTCGAAGGCCGCACCATAGTGGCCACCCACCGACGCCTCGGCACCCGTGGGGTGACCCGGGTCGAGCTGGACCACTACCTCGAAGTCCTACGCCACAAGCCCGGCGCGTTCCCCGGCTCCACCGCCCTCGCGCAGGCCCGCGCCGCCGGAGCATTCACCGCAGCCCACGACGCGTTCTGGGCCGCGGCCCGCAAGACCAGCGGCGACGTCGCCGGGACCCAAGCGTTGATCGACGTGCTCCTGCTCCACCGATCCCTCCC
>NZ_DCNR01000070.1:0-15667 GCF_002322065.1 Dermacoccus sp. UBA1591
CGCGAATCGGAGATGGCCGTGCCGCTCGAGGCCGCCGAGCCGATCCTGCGCGAGATGCAGCGGTGGGTGGAGCGCACCGGTGAACCCGTCGCGTTCCCCGTCGAGGTGCGCTGGGCCGCCGGTGACGATCGCTGGATGTCGACGGCCTACGAACGCGACAGCTGCTACATCGCCATCCACCAATACGTGAAGGCCGACCACCGCGCTTATTTCGCGCACTTCTGGGACGCCACCCGCGAACACGGCGCGCGTCCTCACTGGGGCAAGATGCACGACTACGACGCCGACTACCTGCGCTCGGTCTACCCGCGCTTCGACGACTTCGTCGCCCTGCGCGATCGTCTCGACCCGCAGCGGGTGTTCGCCAACCCGTATCTGGGACAGGTGCTCGGGGCCTGACGTCTGGGCGCACGGGGCCGAGTCGAGCCGAGTACGAGCGAAATCGGTGGGATCGAGCGCTGCAGTGCTCGATCCCACCGATTTCGCTCGATCGTGGTTGGTTGCCCACACGGCGACGTCGTTCGCCCAGCACGCCATGTCCTCGATGGGCGACATTGCGAGAGTGAATCCACCACCCCGAGCTGCTGCGGCAGCGAATGCAGCACGGACCCCATCATCTGCACGTGAGTGAACTCGCCACCCATGGGCTCACGCATGACCACGTCCGACGCCGGGTGCGTGACGGTTGGCTCGAATCGCTCGGCAACGGCAGCTATCTCGTCGTGACGCCGCCGACGTCCGAGAATCCGGCGGCGTGGCGCCGCGAATTGGCCCGACGCCGTGTTGCCGCCACGCTCACGGCACTGCCAGGGGCCCACGCCCGCAGTACGAGCGCCGCCCTCATCCATCGGCTGCCGACACTGCATCTGCCCCACCGCGTAGAAGTGGCGCGCCGTGCGGAGATCCGTTCGCGTCGGGACGCGCTCGACTGTCGGGTCGCGTGGGGCCCACCGCCTGAGGACGTCGGCGGGGTGTTCACCCAGCGGGTGGCGGAGACCGTCGTCGAGGTCGCGGCGTGTCACGGCGCCGAGGCCGGGCTCATCGTGGCGGGCGCCGCGCTGCACCGTGGACTGTCACATGCACAGCTGTGCGACGCGCTCGCCCTCCATGACCGTCGCAAGGGGGTGAACATGGCGCGCGTCGTCGTCGATCTCGCGGACGCCCGGGTCGAGTCGCCGGGGGAGAGCCGGCTGCGCTGGTTGTGCCACACCTACTGGATCGCCTTGGAGCCGCAACACTCGATCCGCGACGAGACGGGCCACGTCTTCGCCCGGGCTGATTTCCGGGTGGCAGGTACCCGTGTCCTCATCGAGTTCGACGGGCTCGGCAAGTACGACAGCCCGCGCGCCCTGCAGGCCGAGAAGCTGCGTCACCTGCGTCTTGAGCGTCTTGGCTACATCGTCGTGCGGTTGACGTGGCCTGCGCTGCGTGTTCAGCCGGCGGCTGCGACGCGTCGGGCGCGGCGGTGCGGGTGGCGTGCTGCAGCGAGTCGAGCGTCAGGGCGACGAGGGCGAGCCACACGAGGCCGAAGCCGACCCAACGTCCGGCACTCATGTGCTCGCCGAGCACGAGCACGCCGCACAGCAACTGCATGATCGGCGTCATGAACTGCAGCAGCCCGATCGTCGTCAGCGGGATGCGACGGGCCGCCGCGGCGAACAGCAGCAACGGGATGGCCGTCGCGACGCCGCTAAAGGCGAGCAGAACGCTGTGCGAGACGCCGTGCCCGCTCCACGTCAGATCCTTCGACGGCAGCACGAACAGCAGCAGCGCTGCGGCCAACGGCGCGAGGACGACAGTCTCCGCTGTCAGCCCCTCGAGGGCGCTGAGGTGGCCGCCGATGCGCTTCTTCATGAGGCCGTACGCGGCGAACGACAACGCGAGGGAGATGGAGATCCACGGCGGGCTGCCGTAGTCGATCGCGAGGTAGACGCATGCGACGACACCGATCGCGACGGCTAGCCACTGCAGGCGCCGCAGCTTCTCACCGAGCACGAGGACGCCGAGCATCACCGTCACGAGTGGGTTGAGGAAGTACCCGAGTGCGGCCTCGGTGACGTGGCCGCTCGTCACGGCGACGACGTAGATCGTCCAGTTCGCGGCGATGAGCAGCGCCGCGATGGTGATGGCGCCGAGCCTGGGCGCGTCCCTGAACAACCCGCCCAGGAAGCCCAGATTGCGGGTGATCGCCAGCAGGACGAGACACAGCAGCAGCGTCCACAGGATGCGATGGCTGAGGATCTCCCATGCGCCCGCCGGTTCGAGGGCATGGAAGTACAGCGGAAACAGACCCCACGCCAGGTAGGCGAGGAAGCCGTAGATCGTGCCTTGGCGCTGCTCGTCAGCCACGCTTCTCCATCGGTCGTCGGTCCGGGTGATCCCGGCGGGGCAGGTGACACCGATCAGTGCATCAGAAATCTATCCATTCTCGGTTTTCGTCTCGCGCTGGGTGTTCGTCTCGCGCAGGCGCCGCGCCAGCCCTGACGCTCGTCGCACCGGGGTGCGCACCGCGTGCTCGATGGCGTCGTCCGTGCCGACGACGGTGAGGTGCGCACTCGCGCGCGTCAGCGCGGTGTAGAGCATTTCGCGCGTCAGCAGCCGCGAACCGACCGGCGGCACGATGACCGTGACGTGCTCGGCCTGGCTGCCCTGAGCCTTGTGCACCGTCATCGCGTGCATCGTCTCGACGTCGGCCAGGCGCCACGGTGAGAACTCGGTGCGTTTCTTCGTCTCCTCGCCCGCCGTCTGCCCGCGGTCGACGAGGACGACGAGGTGCCCGCCCGCGTCGATGACGACGCCCGTGTCACCGTTGAACAGCCCGAGGCTCGGGTCGTTCTTCGTCACGATGACGGGCCGGCCGGCGTACATGCGGCCCGCCACGATGTCGACGCCCCGATCGGCGAGCGAGGCCTCGACGAGGCGGTTCCAGCGGGCGACACCGTACGGTCCGGTGCGGTGCGCGCACAGGAGACGGTGCTGACGCAGGGCGTCCAGTGCTGCGGCACGATCCCCGGCAGCGGCCGCCTGACGCAGCCGCCACGCCGATTCCGCGACGTGCGGCAGCGCGGCCAGGTCGACGTCGTCCTCGCTGAGGTGTTCGACGTCGCCACGCCCACCGCGCAGCACCGCGGCGACGCCCCCGACCTGTTCGTCCGGCGTCGGCGCCGCGAAGGCCAGCGCGAGATCGCGGCGGGATTCGCTGAGCCGGTGATGCGTCGTGAGGCGCACGATCTGCGCGTCGTCGAGCCCGGAGACGAGGTCGCTCAGCACCGAACCGGCCTCGACGGATGCGAGCTGATCGGGGTCGCCGACGAGGAGCAGGCGCGCCGTCGGCTTGAGCGCTTCGAGCAGGCGCGCCGTCATCGCGAGCGACAGCATCGACGCCTCGTCGACGACGACGAGGTCGTGGGGCAGGGGGTTGCTCGCGTCGTGCACGAAGCGCTGCGAGTTCGTGCGATCCCACCCGAGCAACCGATGCAGGGTGATGGCGTCGGGGGCCGCGTCGGGGCCGACGCCGTTCTCGCGCAACGACTCCGTCATGCGCGCCGCCGCCTTGCCGGTGGGAGCCGCGAGCGCAAGGCGTAGGTCGGCTCCGAGCCCCGCGTGGGCGGCGCGGATGATCGCAGCGAGCGTGTAGGTCTTGCCCATGCCCGGGCCACCGGTGAGGACGGTCAGCGATCGCGTCAGGACCGAGTGCACCGCTCCGCGCTGCGCGTCGTCGAGCGCGATGCCGGCGATGGCCGCGTCGGCATCGGCCTGCGACTGGGTGGTGAGGGGAGCCAGCAGTGATTGCCGCTGCGCGATGAGGTCAGCGATGAGGTTCTCGTCGCGGTCGTGACGATCCATGATGAGCAGCGGCGGATCTGCGGCGTCCGCGCCGTCGCCGCGCACGTGCACGACGCCTTGGTGCGCGAGCGCACTGGCACGCACGAGATCGGCGAGGGCCGCAGGGTCGGGCACGGCAATCACCTCGGCGAGCGTCGTCACCGCGAGGTCGACCTCGTCCTCCTGGTCACGCGCAACCTCGGCGCCCGTCGTGGCGACGCCTGTGAGGTCGAGCGCGCTCGATCCTTCTCGGGCCGCGCGTACGGCGAGAGCAAGCAGCGCGAGCGGCCACCCGTCGGGTTCACCCACGGCGCGGGCGATGCGACGGGCCACGAGTTCGTCGCCGCGGCTGACGAACTCGTGCTCGGCGAGGACGTCGAGCGGGTGGCGTCCGTCTGCGCGACCCGCGTCGGGCGCGACAACCGCCGATTCAGGCGCAGTCTCGACATGGTGGTCGGTCATCGCTGACTCCCTCGCTCGCGACCGTCGATGATGGCGGACAGCGCGACGACGAGCGCTGCCGGTGGGCGCCACGTGAAGACGCCGAAGGGGGTGTCGTCGTCACCGCGGGGCGTGTCAGCCCCCGCCATGCCACGCACGTAGAGATACATGACGCCGCCGAGGTGGGTCTCGGGGTCATAGCCGGGCAGGCGCCAGCGCAGGTAGCGGTGCAGGACGACGGCGTACAGGATCGCCTGCAGCGGATACGACGAGTGATTCATCGCCGCGGCGAGGGCCTCGGGGCCGTAAGCAGACAACGTGAGCGGGGCATCCGGATCACCCAGGCGGTTCGTCTTGTAGTCGACGACGAAATAGCGCCCGCTGTGACGGAACGTCAGGTCGATCGAGCCGGTCAGGTACCCGCGCAGCGTCTCCTCGCCGAGCAGGGAGGCCTCGAGATGATCGGCGTAGGGACGCAGCGGGTCGTCTTCCGGCAGGTGACGGCGCAGGACGTCGGCGAACGCACGCAGGGTCGCCCGGGCGTGGGGGGTGTCACCGCCACCGAGGGGGATCTCGAAGTCCATCTCGGCGATGCGGTCGCTCGTTGCGATCCGACGCAGGCACACGTCGTCGGCCAGGGGCCCGAACGGGGTGGCGAGCACCCCGCGCAGCGCTTCGACGAGGGCGTCGACGTCGACGTCCGCCGGCCAGCGCAGCTGTTGTTCGACGATGTGCCGGCGCAGCTCGGCGTCGAGGTCGTCGGCCTGGAAGTCGGCCTCCTCGAGCACACCGTGCACGAGCGAGCCGAACGTCGCGCCGAGCGGCTGGTCGTGCATGGGGGAGAGAGCGTCAGCCCCCGGGACATCGATCGCCGACGGTGCCTGCGGCAGGGCGAGGTCGACGTCCGGGTCGAGCTGGGCGCCGACGGCGTCGGGCTCGCTGACGACGCCCGCCAGCTCGTCGGCGCGCTCGCCGGCGGCCGACAGCGCGGAGTACGACGTGCGTCGCCAGGACGTGTCGACGAGGCGTGGGTCGAACCGTGAGAGGTTCATCTCGTCGCTCGAGACGGCGACGTGAACGGGCGTCGGCTTGGCGCCGGGCACGACCTCGGTGAGGGTGAAGGCCCGGTGTTCAGCCCAGGTCTGGAGGGTCTCGAACAGCTTGTCACCGCGCGGCAGGCCGTTCTGCTCGGTCGTGGTGATGACCTCGCTGCCCTTGTCGCTCGTGCGGCGCGTCAGCAGTTCTCCCAGCGACGCGGCGTCGGCGGCCTGACCGAACAGCAGCCGGTGCAGAGCGCTCTTCGAGGTACTGCGTGCCGTCGGTGCCCACCACAACACCACCTTGCTCTGCGCGCGCGTCATCGCCACGTACGCGAGGCGCATCTCCTCGCCGGAGGCCTCCTCGTGCGATCGCGACGCGTTGATGACGCCCGGATCGAACGAGACGACACGGCCCGCCTCGGTGTAGACGATGTCGGGAACCGAGCGGTCCTTGTCCCATCGGTTCCACAGCGTCGGCGCGAAGACGATGGGGTACTGCAGCCCCTTGCTCGCGTGGATGGTCGACAGTGTCACGGCCTGCGCGTCGGAGTCGAGACGCATGAGGCGCGCGTCGGCGGTGACCTTGGCATCCGCGGCGCTCTGCTCCTGCACCCACGCGACGAGCGCCGCGATGCCGCCGCCGGTCGCGAGCTGACGCTCCGTCAGCAACTGCGCGCAGTGCTCGATGTCGGTGACGTCGCGTTCGCCGCCGACGCGGGCGAGGAGGCGTTCGAGCATGCCGCGCGCCCGCAGCGCATCCATGACGGCGGGGATGCCGCCCTCGTCGAACTGCGCCGCGAGCGCGTGGACGAGTTCGGCGGATTCGTCGGCGTCGGCCGTCTCGAGTGCGTCGATGCGGGCGACGTCCCAGCCGATGAGGGGCGTCAGGCACGCGGCTCGCACGCGCTGCGCGCGATGGGGTTGTTCGAGGGCGAGCAGGAGCTCGAGCCACCAGGCCCCGGCGCTGCTGCGCAGTACGGAGTCGCCACTCATCATCACGGCGGGGATGCCGGCGGCACGCAGCTGCTCGCGGACCTGGAGCAGCTGTGCGTGGGTGCGCGCGAGGACCGCCATGTGGTGCGGCGCGAGCGGCGCGTCGGCGAACGTCGTCCCGCTCGCCAGCAGTTCGCTGGCGCGTACCGCGAGGTCGTGCGCGACGGCGCTGCGCGCGCCAGCTGCGGGCAGCGGGTCACCGTTGACCCAGCGCATCTCGATCGGCGCGGCGTCGCCGACGAGGCGGGACGTCTCGCGGTCGGCGGTGACGGGGTGCGCGACGATGCCGGGCGAGAGCGTCACGTTGCCCATGAGGCGGCCGAGGGCGTCGACGAGCGGGCCGTCGCTGCGGTAGTTCGTCGGCAGCGTCGAACGGTGCTCGGCGGTCTGCGACGCCCGCAGGTAGGTGTGGACGTCGCCGCCCCGGAAACCGTAGATCGCCTGCTTGGGGTCGCCGACGAGGATGAGGGAGCGGCCCGCCTCCGAGAACGCCGTCTGGAAGACCTCCCATTGCACGGGGTCGGTGTCCTGGAACTCGTCGACGAGCACGACACTCCACCGCGCCCGCATCCGTTCGCGGGCGATCGACGGGGTTGCACGCAGTGCGGTGCGCAGGTCGACGAGCAGGTCGTCGTACTCGAGGATGCCGGCGCGGCGCTTGCGGCGCGCGTACTCGTTGCGCAGCGCCTCGGCGAAGTCGATGACGGTGCGTTGGCTGTCGTCGGCGGGCGCGTCGAGGGCGGCGCCGGTGTTCGTCAACACGCAGTGGCCGATGAATCGTGCCCGCTCGTGCGAGAGGTCGAACGACGGATCCTGCGCGCGGCGGGCGACGTAGAGGTCGTCGATGACCTCGTCGCGCAGGTCGGTCGTGTCCTCGACGAGCGTCGCGAACGAGTCGGAGTCGCCGGCGACGCCGAGGCCCTTGAGCACGTCGTGGCAGAACTGGTGGATCGTCGCGATGAGCGCCGAGTCGAACGACGCGAGCGCCCGGGCGAGGCGGTCGCAGCGCTCGGCGAGCACGCCTGGGTCGTCGCTGCGCAGGGCTGCGACGAGAGCGCCGTCGTCGTCGCGGGGCGCCTGACGCAGCCGCGTGAGCACGCGTTCGAGCTGTTCGCGCACGCGTTCGCGCAGTTCTTGGCTGGCGGCGCGGGAGAACGTCACGACGAGCAGTTCCTCGAGCGGCAGCCCCTCCTCGGCCACGAGACGGGTCACGAGGGCGCTCAGCGTCCAGGTCTTGCCCGTTCCGGCGCTCGCCTCGATGAGGGTTGTGCCGTGCGGGATGGGCGCCGTGACGTCGAACTGCACGGACGGCGGCGGCGCGGGTGCCCCGAGCGGGTTCGTCGCGACGGGTGCTGGCGTCTCGGTCATCGCCCGATCGGTCCCTTCTGGTCGAGCAGCGGCATCCACAGCCGTTTGCTCCGGTCGATGAACACGTTGCCGGCATTGAGCCGGTCGAGTGAGGGCACCTGTGGCGCGTAAACGCGCTGCCACCAGGGGTCGTCGCGTTCACCTTCGCGATCGAACGTACCCACCCAGACCGGGAGCGCCTTGCTCGCCCCGACGTTGAGGGCGAGTTCTTCAGTGGCGTTGCGCGAGCGTCGCCCGGTGCGGTAGCCCTCGATGAACGCGAGCGACGTCTTCGCCGGCACCGGCAGGGGCGCGCGCAGACCGTCGAGGCGCAGGGACGCGAGGTCGGTGAGCACGCCGAGCGGGTCATCGGGTGCGGTGAGGCGGCACTCGCCGTACTTGCCGCGCACGGCGGCGCTCCACTCCTGCCCGGGACGCGAGGCGGCGACCGCGAGGACGCTCACCCAAGCCCGCGCGAGGTGCCGAGCACTGACGGAGCTGTAGTTGACGATCTGGATCTCGTCGCCGATGACGTGCGGGACGACACCCGTCAGCCGGACGGAGGTCGGCCCGCTCGGTCCGTTGAGTGGGAGGGGGATCGACACGTCGATACTGCGTCGCTCACCCGGCGGCAGGCCCTGAAGGATGGCGCCGACCTTGCGCGTGATGTCGCCGATCTTCGACGGCAGCGGGCTCGGTGGCAACGCGCCACTGTGGCTCTCCTCGGCGCTCGCCTGCTCCAGCGGCACCCCGCTGAGGGTGCGACGCAGGAGGCGATCGCCGATGGCCCACTGCTCGAGCGGGTCGAGGTCGATCGGTAGCGCATCCTCGGTCTCGTCGGCCTCGTACGTGACGCCCGTCTGCAGCCGGTCGGACAGGAACGTGCGGGCCGGGTTCTCGATGAATCTCACGAGCTCGTCGAGGGTGACGTCACGGGGTTCGTGGGCCGGCAGCAGGCCGGTGAGCAGCGGCGGCAGCGAGGTCTCGTCGGCGACGTCGCGTCCGCTCTCACGCGCCTGCCGCAACGAACGCGCGCCGGCGAGCGCGGCCGCGTCGTACGAGCCACCCGGCAGGGGTGACCTGAACGTGAAGTTGCGTTCGTCGAACGGTTGCAGCGGGTGGACGAACTCGAAGGGGTGACGCTCGGCGTCCTCGGGGGTCGGCGCGCCGGTCGCGGCGGCCGCGGCGATGAGCTCCTGCAGCGGGACGGCGGGCGGGCGGCGAGTACCGTCACGCTCGTCGAAGCCCGAGTAGAACGCGATGAGGTGCTTGCGCGACGCCATGACGGCGTCGAGGAGCAGTTGTCTGTCCTCACTGCGCGGGTCGCGCTCGCCGAGCTGAGGGTCGCGAGCGAGTGCGTCGTCACCGTCGACGACGAAGGAGCGGGGGAAGCTCTCGTCGTCGAGGCCGAGCAGGATGACGGCCTGGTGCGGCACCGAACGCATCGGCGTCAGCGTGCACACGCTGACGGCGCCGTTGCGGAAGTTGCTGCGCGACGGGCGCGGGCCCCAGCGCTGTTCGAGCATGACGCGCATGTCGGTGAGACGCAGACCGGTGCGGGTGCTGCCTTCGGCGAGGAACGCCAACTCGCGCTCGAACGCTCCGAGCTGCCACGCCTCGTCGCGTGACGGAGCAGCGACGGCACCCACGTGACGCCGCAACCAGTCGAACCATTCCTGCGGCGTGAAACTGCCCCGGGGAAGGTCGACGCCCGCTGAGCTCGTGCCGCGCACGGCCTTGGCGGCCGCCGTCACCTCCGTCATGAGGGTGACGAAGGCGCTCGCCGTCTCGATGTCGGAGGTGCCCAGGTCGTCGATGGGCAGCAGGGCGCCCGCCGGGGCTTCGGTGTCGGCGCTCATCGCGACGCCGAGTGCGAGCCGGTCGAGAGCCAGCGTCCACGTGTTGGCCGGCATCTGGAGGAGGCCGTACTCGCGGCGGTGCTCGGCGTCGTAACCCCAACGTGCGCCGCTCGTGCGCACCCACCGGCTGATGCGGTCGAGGGCGTCCGTGTCGAAACCGAATTTCTCGCGCACGGCGGGCAGGTGCGCGAAGTCGAGCACCTCGGATGCGGTGGCGCGCCCGCCGGCGAGGCCGAGCAGTCGCAGGGCCACCTCGGCGAGGGGGTTGGTGGCGGCGAGGCCGCGGTCGGCGAGCTGCACGCGCAGACGTCGACCGGGATGGTGCGCGCCGTCGTCGTCGACGGAGGCGAACGCCGCCTTGATGAGCGGCGCGTACGTCTCGACGTCGGGGCACATGACGACGATGTCGCGCGGCTGCAGCCTGCCCTCGGACTCGTCGAGCAGCCACAGCAGCGTCTCGCGCAGGGCGTCGACCTGACGGGCCGGGCCGTGACAGGCGTGAACCTGGAAGGAGGTCGTGTCGTCGATGGTCGACACGGCGCTCGGGGCGCGGTTGGCGCGGATGTCGGCCTGCAGCTGCTCGAGGCGCGTGCCGGCAGCAGCCCCGCGCGAGGATCCCTCACCGGCAGGCCCCTGACCAAACGGGGCGGCCGCCGGTGCGCTCGCGTCCTCGACGTCGCGTCGCAGCAGCGTCAGTTCGAGTTCGCGGACGTCACGCCCGAGCGTGGCGAGCAGCGGATGCTCCGCGGCGCGCGCGCTGTCGTCGCCGCGGCGCCGGAGGCCGCCGGAATCGAGCTGGCGCAACCGCTGCCAGAGGGCGTCGCTCGGGTGCGGCAGCCACAGATGCGTCTCGTGACGCGCGGCGAGCGCTTCGAGCAGATCGAGTGTCGCCGTCGACACCCGGGTGTAGCCGAAGAAGTTGACGCGCCGCGGCAGGGACAGCGTCAGCGTGCCGTCGCGCAGGCCGGTGCACACGCGGTCGAGTCGCGCGACGGGCGACTCGTCGATGCCGTGCGCGCGCGCCACGTCGAGAACGTCACGCCACAACCGGGGCTGCCACGCGAGGTCGGGCGCGACGTCGCCGCCGGCACCGCTCTCCCAAGCACGAACGAGCGCGGGACGCTCGTCGCTGTAGCGCGCGAACAGCCCCGCGAGGCGACGCGCGACCGCGTACCGACGAGACTGGCGGGCACGGTGGAACCACGCGTCGTTCTTCGACGCGCCACCGGACAGCGCATCGGCCCCGAGGTGGTGGGCGAGCGTCTCGAACCCGGGGCGCTGCACGGCCGCGTCGACGGCTTCGAGGACGAGCCAGGCGAGCCGGTCGGGGTGCCACGGGTCGTCGAACTCGCGCCCGAGGGCGAACGACATGAACGAGTACGGCGTGTGGACGCTCAGCCCGGCGCACACCCCGTCGTCGCCGATGTCCGAGCCGAGCTCGTGCGCGAGGCGTTGGCTCAGCCAGCGCTCGACGCCGGGGGAGGGCGCGATGACGAGTTCACGGTCGAACACGTCGAGCGGATCGCTCGCGAGGAGCGAGCCGAGCTGCTCGGCGAGCGCGGTCGGGGAAGCTTCCCGATGCAGGATGAGTGCCACGTCACAGACAGTAGACGCTGCCTCCGACAACCGCGGGATTCCGGGGTTCTTGCGTCCTGCCGGCGACATCGCACCTGCCGGCAGGAGCCTATGAACGCCACGGCTGCGGGTGCGGGCCTTGTGCCCCGACGAACTCCCGTCGGTAGCAGGGGCAGACAGGCTCCCCACTCCATCTGTGAGAGGGCAGCCGCATGATGCCCGGCATCACCGCAGAACGCCCACAGGCGAGACACACGCGCCAGCCTCGCGGGCGCAGGTGGTGCGCCCCGATAGGCTGGCCCGGTGAATTCCGGTCTGCTGGGCTACCTCGTCGTGCTCGGCGTCACCCTCGGTGGCGTCGCGCTCTTCGTCGCTGCCATGGTGGTCCGTCGTGTCCTCGCACCGCGCGTGCCCAGCCCGACGAAGCTGACGACGTACGAGTCGGGCGTCGACCCCATCGCCGGCAACTGGCAGCAGTCCGGGTTCCGGTACGTCGCGTTCGCGTTTCTCTACGTGGTGTTCGCCGTCGACGCCGTCTACCTGTTCCCGTGGGCGCTCGTCCTGCGCACGAGCGGTCTCGGCGTTGCTTCACTGTTCGAGATGGGCATCTTCATCCTCGTCCTGCTCGTCGGCCTCGCGCATGCCGCGCGCCGGGGCCTGCTGGCCTGGCTGTGAGGTGAGCCGACGATGACCGACGATTCCCGCACGCCCGCCGCCGACGCGACCTCCCCCACGGCAGGGCCGATCGAAGCCACCGCAGCGCCCGCCGTCGACCTGCCGATGCCGATGGTGCGTCCCCACGTCGGCATGGCGCAGGAGCATGCACCGAAGCCGATGCGGCTCGTCCTCAACTGGGGGCGCCGCTACTCACTGTGGGTGTTCAACTTCGGCCTCGCCTGCTGCGCCATCGAATTCATCGCCGGCTCGATGTCGCGCCACGACTTCATCCGCCTCGGCGTCATCCCCTTCGCGCCGGGCCCACGCCAGGCCGACCTCATGGTCGTCTCCGGCACCGTCACCGACAAGATGGCGCCCGCCGTCCGTCGCCTCTACGACCAGATGCCCGAGCCGAAGTACGTCATCAGCTTCGGCGCGTGTTCGAACTCCGGTGGGCCGTACTGGGATTCGTACTCCGTGACGAAAGGCGTCGACCAGCTCGTGCCCGTCGACGTCTACGTGCCCGGTTGCCCGCCGCGCCCCGAAGCGCTGCTGCAGGGCATCGTCACGCTGCAGAACCAGATCGCGCAGGAGAAGCTGACCGGCGAGAGCATCATGTCGCGCCTCAACCCGTTCTCCACCAAACGCCGCAGCGCCGCGTCCGTCCAGCGTCCGCTCGTGACGAAGCCGGGGCACGACGTCCCCTCGACGAAGGCGACGGGCGCCACCAAGGCCGACGCCCCGACACCCGACACCCCCACGACCGGTGATGACGCATGAGCCGCGAACCGCGCCGCGTCGACGTCGCGCTCGACGAGTGGATCGCCACGCATGAAGCGCACCGCGCCGACGGCTACACGTTCTTCGACTTCGTCACCGCCGTCGACGAGACCGATCGCGATCTGCCCGACAAGCCGGCAGGTTTCGACCTCGTCAGCCACCTCTATGAGATCGGTGACGGCGACGTCCCCGGCGTGCGCGCGAGTGTCATGACGCGCGCACGGGTGCCGCTCGCCTCGGGTGACGACCCTGCGCACGCCCCGAGCCTCACCGGCCTGTGGCGCGGCGCGGCATGGCACGAACGTGAGACGTTCGAGATGTTCGGCATCGTCTTCGACGGGTTCGACGACGGCACGGGCGCCGGTCCGCGCAAGCTGCTGCTGCCCGAGACGTTCATCGGCACGCCGCTGCGAAAGTCGTTCGTCCTCACGGCGCGCGCGAGCAAGGAGTGGCCGGGCATCAAGGACCCCGGCGAGTCCAAGGGTGAGAGCCCTCGCGCGGGAGCGGCCAAGCGCCGCAAGGTCATGGCGCCGGGCGTCCCCGACGACACGTGGGGGCCGCGATGAGCGTTCTCGACGTGACGTTGCGCAGCGTGGCCGTGCTCGCCTGTTTCATGGTGCTGCCGCTCGTGCTCGGCCAGGTCGAGCACAAGGTGATGGCGCACATGCAGGGGCGCCTCGGCCCGATGGAGGCCGGCGGTTTTCACGGGTGGGCGCAGCTCGTCGCCGATGGCGTCAAATTCGCGCAGAAGGAGGACGTGACGCCGCGCGCCGCCGACCGGGGCGTGTTCAAGCTCGCGCCGGCGGTGTCGATGTTCAGCTATCTGCTGGCCCTCGCGGCCATCCCGTTCACGCCGAGCCTCGTCGCCGGTGACCTGCCCGCGTCGCTCGTCTACGTGCTCGCCGTCTCCGGCATCGGCACGGTCGCGACGCTCATGGCAGGGTTCGGTTCGGGCAACAAGTACGCGACGCTCGGCGCGTTCCGGTCGGCCGCGCAGCTCGTCAGCTACGAGGTGCCGCTCATCCTCGCGTGCGCGTCGTTCGCGATGGCTGCGGGTTCGCTCAGCATCTCCGGCATCGTCCACGAGTGGCACCCGATCTGGTTGCTGTGGCAGCTGCCGGGCGCGTTCGTCCTGCTCGTCGCGATGACGGCCGAGCTGCAACGCCCGCCGTTCGACATGCCCGTCGCCGACTCAGAGGTCGTCATGGGCGTGATGACGGAGTACACCGGCCTGCGTTTCGCGCTGTTCCTGCTGAGCGAGTACGCAGGCATCGTCGTGATGTCGGCACTGTTCGCCGCGCTATACCTCGGCGGGTGGAACGGCCCGTTCGAGGGCGCGCTCGGGTTCGTGTGGATGCTGCTCAAGACGGCCGTCGTCGCCTTCGTCATCTTGTGGATACGCATGAGCTGGCCGCGGCTGCGTGAGGACCAGCTGCAGCGTTTCGCCTGGTTCGTGCTCGTCCCGCTCGCACTCGTCCAACTCGCTCTCACCGCGGCAGGAGTGATCTACACCGCATGACTCAGCCTCACGAGAACGACGCGTCCACCTCGGGCGACGCGACTCCCGACGCCCCGCGCGATCTCGGTCGCCACGTCCACCCGCTGCCCTCCTCCGGGCGTGAGGCGGGTCCGATCCGCGGCCTGCTCGCCGGGATGCGCACGACTGCGCGCACGATGACGAAGAAGACGTCCGTGCAGCAGTACCCGGACGTCAAGCCCGACCTGCCGCCTCGCAGCCGCGGCGTCATCGCGCTGCTCGAGGAGAACTGCACCGCCTGCATGCTGTGTGCGCGCGAGTGCCCCGACTGGTGCCTCTACATCGACTCGCACAAGGAGACGGTGCCGAGCGAGGCGCCCGGTGGGCGCGATCGTCAGCGCAACGTCGTCGACCGGTTCGCGATCGACTTCTCCTTGTGCATGTACTGCGGCATCTGCATCGAGGTCTGCCCGTTCGACGCGCTGTTCTGGAGCCCCGAGTTCGAGTACGCGACGAACGACATCCGCGACCTGCTGCAGGAGAAGGACGAGCTCGGCGCGTGGATGCGCACCGTCCCCGCGCCGCCCGATCTCGACGACGGCGCACCCGGGGCCGCCGAGGTGGCTGCGGCGAGCAAACCCGCACGCGTGCAACGACGTCGGCCGACGCAGTGAACGCGAGCACCACGACGACGCGGGCCACCGCCCGCCACACCGAAGCCGACACGCCCATCAGCAGCCGGACAGCCAGGACCAGGGGGGAGCGACCATGACCGTCCATGACGCCCTGTTCGCCTGCCTCGGCCTCATCAGCGCCGCGTCCGCGATCTGTGCGGTGACGACGCGGCAGATCGTCCACGCGGCACTGTGGCTGACGGTGTGCCTCGCGACGCTGTCGGGCTGCTACCTCGTCCTCGGCGCCGAACTCGTCGCGCTCGTGCAGTTGCTCGTCTACGTCGGCGCGGTCGTCGTCCTCGTCCTGTTCGCCGTCATGCTGACGCGCGCGCCGATCGGGCGCAGCGGCGACCACGACGCGCCCATCATGACGCGGATGGCCGCCCTCGTCATCGCCGCGGCGACGGGCGGTCTGCTGTTCTCGGCGTTCGTCTCGGCGTTCGGCACACGCCGCGCGCGCATCGACTCGGGCACGACGACCGACCTCGCGCAGAACCTGTTCGGCCGGTTCGCGTGGCCGTTCGAGGTCGTCTCGCTCGTCCTGCTCGCCGCCCTCGTCGGGGCCCTCGCGATGATCGGTTCGCGACGCTCGGGAGGCGGTCGATGATCCACCTCGTGCTGCCGTTCGGCCTCGCCTCGATCCTCGCCGGCGCCGGTGTCTACGCCATCCTCGCGCGCCGCAACGCCGTGCTCATGCTCATCGGTGTCGAACTCGTGCTCGCGGCCGCGAACCTCGTGCTCGTCACGACGAGCGCGATCCTGCCCGATCCGGGCGGCTCCGCCCAGATCATGTCCCTGTTCGTCATCACCCTCGCCGCCGCCGAGGTGACGCTCGCGCTCGGCATCATCCTGTATGCGTTCCGCGCGCGCGGTCACATCGACCTCGGCGAAGGACTCGACGCCGACGAGGTACGCGCCGACACGCGTGAGGTCACGGGCGAGAACAGCGGCGCTCGCGAGGCGAGCGCGACGGCCACCGCAGCTTCGCCGGCCGCGACG
>NZ_DCNR01000081.1:0-160 GCF_002322065.1 Dermacoccus sp. UBA1591
GCTCAGATCCCGGCGTCGATGCCGCCCGGGCGCGCGCTCGTCCTGCCCCACGGCCACCAGGTTCACCTGCGGCACGAACCTCAGCCGAACGGGCGGGCCACGATGTGACAGGCTTGAGGCATGTCAACCCGCGCCAAGATCGCCGTCGCCGGCCTCGTCG
>NZ_DCNR01000081.1:446-2297 GCF_002322065.1 Dermacoccus sp. UBA1591
GCCGGCCTCGTCGTCGCCGCCCTGCCCGTCGTCGTCGCGACGACCGGTTCGGCCGAGACGTCGCCGGCCTCCTCCCCCACCGCGGCGACGAGCACGTCCGCTGCGACGCCGTCGTCCGCGACCACGGGCGCGTCGCCCAGCGCCTCGTCGTCGGGATCTGCCTCCTCGTCGGCCGCCGCTGGGTCGACGCACGTCGACAAACCGCTGCAGCTACGCCTCGACGGCAAGACGGTCGACCCGTCCTCCGTGCCCGACGCGACGTCACTGTTCACCCGCGGCGAGCTCGCGCCGATCATCCCGCACCTCGACGGGGTGAGCGGCAGCGACGACACGCTCGAGTTGAACATCGCCGGTGAACCCTCTGACGACCGCAGCCACTTCGTCATCGCGCTGCCGCACACCGGTGAGTGGAAGGACGTCGAGGCCGCCTGGAAGCGTGACAAGGCCCTGCACGAGAAGCGCGCCCAGGCCAACCGCGGTCTCTACACGTTCTACGGCGAGGGCGCGCACGGCGTCAGCGATTCCTTCACCGACGGGACGACGACCTATGCGCTCGTGCGCACGGGGGAGGCTGCGGCGGTCGTTCGTTTCTCCGGCATCGGTTTCTCGACGCTGGCCGACTCGCACGCCGATTCGCGCCGCGCGTACACGACGAAGACCGTGCCCGCGCTCCTCGACCTGCTCGGCGCGAAGCTGCGAACCGGTGAGTCGACGAAGGATGCGGGTGCGTCGTCGAGCGCGACGAGTTCTGCGACGTCCCGCGGCTCGGCGAGTCCCCCGACGTCACCCGCCGGCTCTCAGAGCGCCGCGCCGTCCTCGACGTCCGCCTCGTAGCGCGGTAGCGGCAGCGCGACGACGAACGTCGCCACAGCAACGACGACGGTCGCGATGCCGAGCGCGGCGGCACCGCCGTCCATGAGGCTGAAGCCGATCGGCACGAGCATGGCGTTCCACAGCAGCGTCGGGGTCTTGACCAGTGACTTGGCACGCACCAGGCCGACGACGAGGGCCAGCACCGCTCCCCCGAGGACGACGAGCATGGCCGCCTCCGTGAGGGCGCGCGTCGTCGTGCTGGCCGATCCGGTGACGGCGCTCACGACCGACATGACGGCCATGACGAGGATGGCGGCCGCCGAGATCGCCGTGCCCGTAGCGGCGGCGAGCCAATGGGCGCGCGAGCCCTTCCAGGTGGGAGCGGGGATCGATGACGTCGAGCGGGTGGTGTCCACGCTTCCACTTTACGCCGCGACATTTACGAACATCGTGTGAGCAAAAGCTCACATAAGCACACAAAAAGTTCGGGCAAACCCCTTGTGCTCGCCCGCGCCAGGTGTGAACCTATAACGGAACACCTCCGCAGCGCGTCCCAGCGTCGCACTGTGGACACGCCGGCACCCCGGCAGCGTTCGAACCGACCCCGCCGGTTTCAGCGGAGACATCAAGGAGCAAGCCACATGGATTGGCGCAATCGCGCTGCGTGCCTGGACGAGGACCCGGAGCTTTTCTTCCCGATCGGCAACACCGGCCCTGCCCTGCAGCAGATCGAAGACGCCAAGGCTGTGTGCCGACGCTGCGAAGTGATCGACACCTGCCTGAAGTGGGCTCTCGAATCCGGTCAGGATGCAGGCGTCTGGGGCGGCCTCTCGGAAGACGAGCGTCGCGCTCTCAAGCGCCGCAACGCCCGCGCCCGCCGCGCCAGCTGACCTGAGCCCCGCGTCGACGACTGGCGGCACACCCTGGGTGTGACCGCCAGTTCTGTCATGTCCGGGCCCGGCTGCTGGTGCTGGGATCTGCGCGCCGGCGGGTGAACACGGCGATGAGCGACTGTGACCGATGATCGCACATGGGCAC
>NZ_DCNR01000081.1:2496-5243 GCF_002322065.1 Dermacoccus sp. UBA1591
CGATGGGGACGGGATTCGCACACCGGGTAATGGTTGAGAATCGAGGACTTGGGGCGCGGCTGACGTAGGTCAGTTCGACGCAGGGACTGGACGCAGACGGGCGCTGAAGTGCGCGTCGGTGCCGCCGCCCTCGAGGCGATGCCAGGCGATCTCGCCGTGCAGATCCTCGACGAACGTCGTGACGATCTGCGTCCCGAGCCCGCTGCGCACGCGTGCTGACGCACCTGTCGGCGCGTCCGGGCCGGTACCGCCACGCTCGCCGCCGGGCGCACCTCCGCGCTCGTAGCCGCGGCCGTCGTCGATCACGTGGACGTCGAGCCGGTCGCCGTCGCGACGTGCCCGCACGGTGACGTTGCCGCCGGCGTCCCCGAGGCCGTGCTCGACGGCGTTCTGCACGAGCTCGCCGAGGACCATCGCGAGGGACGTCGCGTCCTCGCTCGAGAGCACACCGAAGGAGCCGTCGAGGTGGGAGGCCACCGAGGCGTCCGAGCGGCGGGCCACGTCGATGCTCGAGGCGAGGCCGCGGGCAGCGACGTCGTCGAAGTCGACCGTGCCACCGAAGCCCTCGCTGAGCGACTCGTGAACCGCGGCGATGACGCCGACACGGCGCCCCGCGTCGGCGAGGGCCTGACGGGCCTCCTCGTCGGGCAGCCGGCGCGCCTGCAGGCGCAGCACCGCGGCCACCGTCTGCAGGTTGTTCTTGACGCGGTGATGGATCTCGCGGATCGTCGCGTCCTTCGTCAGCAGTTCGCGGTCGCGACGGCGCAGCTCGGTGATGTCGCGCAGCAGCAGCGCCGCGCCGAGGCGGCGTCCGCCGGCCACGAGCGGCACGGCACGCACCATGACGGCGGCCGAGCCGCGCCGGAACTCCGCCTGCCAGGGGGCGCGGCCCGCGAGCACGACGGTGGCCTCCTCCGGCCCGTCGCTCGCCTTGACGCCGCGTTCGTCGAGCGCGGTGGCGAGAAGCAGGCCGGGGATGTTGCTCTCCACCCCGAGCCTGCGGAGCGCCGAGACCGCGTTGGGGCTCGCGTAGGTGACGCGACCGCTCGCGTCGAGCTCGACGACACCGTCGCCGACGCGCGGCGCACCTCCCCGACCGCCCATGACGCCGCCGCCGTCGGGAAAGGTGCCCTCGGCGATCATGCGGAACAGCGCCTCCGCGAGCGCCACGTAGCGCGTCTCCAGGCGGCCGCGGCGACGCACGTTGCCCAGGCGCATGTGGCACCCGAGAACCGCGATGACGCGTCCGCCGCGCCGCACGGGCACGAGGCGCCGTGAGACCGGCTCGCCTTCGACCACGATGTCCACGCGCGTCTCCGCACCCTGGAGGCGAGCGCGATCGAGGCCCACCTGCAGATCGTTCGAACGGGCGGCGTCCTCAACGCCGTCACTCACGTCGGAGGCGTCCGCGCGGGCTTCACCCTCACGCAGCCCCCGCTCGACAGAGGTGCCTGCGCGAGCAGCAACCTCAGCGACGCCACCACGATCGGCATCGTCCTGTGTCTGCGACGAGTCGAGTTCCTGCGGCCTGGCGCCGACGAGGTCGTCGGCGAACAGGCTGACGCCCGTCGTCGGGCGTACGTGCGCCGCGACCTGCCACCCGGCGTCGCCGCGCACCCACATCATGAGGTCGCCGAAGGCGAGGTCGGCGAGCAGCTGCCAGTCGCCGACGAGCAGGTGCAGCCACTCGTGGTCGGCCTCGTCGAGTGACGAGGCCGACCCGAGGACGTCCTGCATCGTCGCGTTCACCGCGCTCAGTCGCGCTCCCCTGCCGCAGCGCGCGTCAGTGAGCGCATCGTGCGCAGCGCCACCGACATCGGGGCCAGGCGGGCCGCCGAGTTCTGCACGCCCGTCACGGCGGCGCGGGCACGCTCGACGGCGAGCGAGTGGCGCTGCGCCCACTGCTGCCAGCGCTCCTGCGTCGTCTGCGATGCCTCCGACTCGGCGAGCACATCCCGTGTGAGGTCGGCGAGCACCGCGTACGCGTCGTCGCGCACGGCGCCGCGCGCCAGCGCGTCCCAGCGGTCGTCACGCGGCAGCTCGGCGATGGCGTCGAGCATGCGGCCGAGGCCGATCTGGGCGCCGCCGTAGTAGTACGCCGCGGCGACATCCTCGACGTCCTCACCGAGGTCACGCGCGAGCTCGACGATGTCGAGCAGGACGAAGTCGTCGAGCAGGGCCGCCGCACGTCGCGCGAGCGCCGTCGGGACGCCCTCGCCGACGAGCTGGTCGACCTCGGCCTCGAACTTCTCGCGCCCGACGCCGACGACGAGGTCGGGCACCTTCGGCGACAGCTGCTGCACGGGTCCGCGGTAGCGCTCGACGAGCGTCTCGATCGGCGTGTGCTCCACCTCGTGGTGGACGAACCAGCGCGTCGCCCGGTCGAGCAGGCGGCGCAGACGCAGCAGCAGCCTTGACTGCACCTGCGTGCTGATGACGTGGTCGAGCGCCTCCACGTCGTCGATGAAGCTCTGCGCGTCGAACACCTCACGCGCGACCACGAAGGCCTTGACGATCTCCTCGGCCCGGGCGCCCGTCTCCTCGACCGCGCGGTGGACGAAGGTGATGCCGCCGCGGTTGACGAGGCCGTTGACGAGCGAGTTCGTGATGATCTCGCGCCGCAGCGGGTGGTTCTCCATCGTCGTGGCGTACGGCTCGCGCAGCGCCTCGGGGAAGTAGCCGAGCAGCTCACGCACGAGCCACGGGTCGTCGACGAGCTCGCTCGCGCCGACCTCGTTCTTCAGCCG
>NZ_DCNR01000081.1:5431-6669 GCF_002322065.1 Dermacoccus sp. UBA1591
CCGGCCTCGAGGCGCCGATCGATCTCGGCCTCGTCGGGCAGGAACTCGAGCTCGCGGTCGAGGAAGCCGTCCGACTCGAGGTCGGCGATGAGCCGGCGGTGCACGTGCAGCATCTGCGGGCCCTGCACGCGAGCGTTGCCGAGCAGCGTGTTCTGGTCCGTGTTGTGACGCAGCACCTTCGAGCCGACCTCGTCCGTCATCGAGGCGAGCAGCTCGTTGCGCTCCTCGAGCGCGAGCGCACCGTCGCGCACGGCGTCGGCGAGCAGGATCTTGATGTTGACCTCGTGGTCGCTCGTGTCGACGCCGGCCGAGTTGTCGATGGCGTCGGTGTTGACGCTGACGCCGTGCTGTGCCGCCTCGATGCGCCCGCGCTGGCTGACGCCCAGGTTGCCGCCCTCACCGATGACGCGCACGCGCAGGTCGCGACCGTCGACGCGCACGGCGTCGTTGGCACGGTCGCCGATCTCGGCGTTCGTCTCGTCGGAGGCCTTGATGTACGTGCCGATGCCACCGTTCCAGAACAGGTCGACGGGGGCGAGCAGCACCGCGCGCATCAGATCGTTCGGCGTCATCGTCTCGACGCCGTCGTCGATGCCGAGCGCCTCGCGGATCTGCGGTGTCAGCTTGATCTGCTTGGCCGAGCGGGAGAAGACGCCGCCGCCCTCGGAGATGAGGTCGCGCGAGTAGTCCGACCACGACGAGCGCGGCAGCTCGAACAGGCGGCGCCGCTCGGCATACGACGCGGCAGCGTCCGGGTTGGGGTCGATGAAGATGTCACGGTGGTCGAAGGCGGCCACGAGTCGGATGTGCTCCGACAGCAGCATGCCGTTGCCGAACACGTCACCACTCATGTCGCCGACGCCGACGACGGTGAAGTCGTCGCTCTGCGTGTCGTGGCCCAGCTCGCGGAAGTGGCGCTTGACCGACTCCCACGCGCCGCGGGCGGTGATGCCCATCGCCTTGTGGTCGTAGCCGTTCGAACCGCCCGAGGCGAAGGCATCGTCGAGCCAGAAGCCCTCGCGACGAGCTACGGCGTTGGCCTTGTCGGAGAACGTCGCGGTGCCCTTGTCGGCGGCGACGACGAGGTAGGGGTCGTCGTCGTCGTGGCGCACGACGTCCTGCGGCGCGATGATCGTGTCGCCGTCACGGTTGTCGGTGACGCTGAGCAGACCGCCGATGAAGGCCTCGTAGGCCTCGACGCCCGCGGCGAGCCATGCCTCGCGATCCGCCGGGTCGGG
>NZ_DCNR01000081.1:6848-19352 GCF_002322065.1 Dermacoccus sp. UBA1591
TTCTTGACCATCTGCGCCTTGACGAGGCCGAGGATCTCGGTGCGGAAGTCCTCGAAACGGTCGCTCCAGCGCAGCCCGCCGCGCGCGACGAGCCCGAAGCGCAGGTGCACACCCTCGACCTTCGGGCCGTAGACCCAGATCTCGAACATCGGCACGGGCGCGGGGATGCCGGGAACGTCGGCGCAGCGGATCTTGAACACGAGCTCCGCACACTCACCGGAGAGCAACTTCGGCGTGTACGCGTTCGTGCGCACGATCGCCATGATGACGCCCTCGAGTGTGCGCAGGATGCGGTCGTGGTCGAGGCTCGCGACATCCGCGAGACCGTCGGCGAAGCGCTGGCGGACGGCCTGCGTCTGCGCCTCTCGCTCGTCGGCGTCGAGGGAGGGGTCGAAGCGCGCCTCGAACAGGCGCACGAGCAGCGACGTCAGATCCGTGTTCGCGAGCAGCGCCGCGACGACGTACTCGTAGCTGAGCGAGAACCCGATCTGACGCATGTAGCGCGCGAGCGCCCGCAGATGGTTGATCTGACGCCACGACAACCCGGCCGCGAGGACGAGCTGGTTGAGCGCGTCGTTCTCGGCCTGCCCGCGCCAGGCGGCGAGCACCGTCTCCATGACGTTCGTGCGCCGACGCGCGCTCTCCTGCGGCGTGTTGCCCCACATCGCCGTGCGATCGGCGACAAGGCCGAAGTCGTAGACGTGGCAGGTGGAGCCGTCGGCGCGCGTCAGCGTGTACGGACGCTCGTCCGAGACCTGCACGCCGAGGTTCGTGAAGATCGGGAATACCTCGGTGAGCATGAGCGGCTCGTTGCGGAAGATCTTGAGGCGTCGCTCGCGCGAGTCGACCTTGTCGGTGCCGTACAGCGTGAGCGCCGCGTCGTCGTCACCGAGGCGTTCGAGCCGGCGCATGTCGGCGACGGCCTGACGGGGGGTGAAGTCGTCGGAGTAACCGGCCGGGAACCCGTCTGCGAAGGTCGAGACGAGCTGGCGGGCATCGACGTCCGCGAGCCCCTCCTCCGCGTGCGCGGCCTGCGTGACGCGCTCGCTCCACGTGCGCGTCACCTCGAGGACGGCGGCGCGGATGTCGTCCGCACTGACGTCCGGGATCGCCGTCCCACGCGGCAGGCGCACCGTGTAGTAGATGCGTGCGAGCGCCTCGGAGGTGACGCGGGCGGTGTAGTCGACCGTCTCCGAGCCGTACGCCTGGGCGAGGTGCTGTGCAATGGCCTCGCGCACGCGGGTGTTGTAGCGATCGCGCGGCAGGTAGACGAGGACGGCGACGAAGCGGCCGTAGTCGTCATTGCGCAGGAAGACGCCGACGTGACGGCGCGCCTGCAGGCGCACGACCTCCGTGGCGATCTCGTAGAGGCGCTCCGAGGAGGTCTGGAACAGCTCGTCGCGCGGGTAGCTCTCGAGCACGTGGAGCAGGTCGCGGCCCGAGTGCGAGTCGGGCGAGTAGCCCGCCCGGCGGATCACCTTGGCGACGCGCTCGGCGACGATCGGGATGCTCGACGGCGACGCCGCGTAGGTGCGGGCGGTGTGCAGGCCGAGGAAGCGACGCTCGCCGGTGACGTTGCCCGCCTCGTCGAATGTCTTCACGCCGACGTAGTCGAGGTAGGCGTCACGATGCACGCGCGAACGCGAGTTGGCCTTCGTCAGCGTGAGCAGCTGCGGCGAACGCGCCGCGGCGCGACTCTGCGGCGTCATCCGCTCGAACCCGCGCGGCGCGTCGGAGGCCGAGCGCAGGATGCCGAGGGCGCTGCCGTCGACGGGACGCAGCACGTCCTCGCCGTCGACGACGTCGAGGGCGTACTCGCGATAGCCGAGGAAGGTGAAGTTGTCCTCGGAGAGCCAGGTGAGGAAGCGGCGCACGTCGGCCGTCGCGAACTCCGGCACCGACACGGGCGGGTTGGCTCCGAGGTCGTCGACGATGGCGAGCGCCTGGTCGCGCATGCGCTGCCAGTCGTTCGCGGCGGCGCGCACGTCGTCGATGACGTCGCTGATCGTGCGCTCGATCTCGTCGGCGCCCGTGAAGTCGCCCAGCGGCGAGATGTGCAGGTAGACCCACGACTCCTCGCTCTCGCGCTGGCCCTCCGGCACCGTGTCGGTCTGGCCGGGCAGGCGCACCGCGCCGGGACGCTTACCGCTGCGGCGCGCGAAGCACAGCTGCCCCGAGGCGTCGCGCCGCACCGCCATCTGCGGGTGCAGCAGGTCGCCGATGCCGGCGCCACGCGAGGTGACGGCGGCGACGATCGAATCGACGACGAACGGCATGTCGTCCGTGACGACGCGGATGACGGCGCCCGCAGTGAGACGGTTGACGCCCCCGTGCTCGACGGCGTCGTCGATGAGGGAGGCGGGCAGATCCCCCTCGACCTCGACGATCGAGTGCGCACCGGCGCGGCGCTGCGCGGCCTGCATCTGGCCCTCGACCACCCAGGCCAGGTGGTCGAGCGACTTGCCGGCCAGCTCGGCCGGAGGGATGTCGCCCAACACCCCCTGGACGATCTCGAGCGCGACCCCGGTGCGGGCCTCGACGTCGGACAGAGCAGGCGTTGGAGCCTCGGCAGACATGACCTCTCCTGGCAGAGCGACGGGCGGTACGACGCTGTACCGCTGCCGTCGACTCTAACGCGCCCCGGCGACGTCGACGGCCTTCGGTGTCGCAGACTTCACCGACGCGCCAGGACGCCTCGCGTCGTCGTCCACAAGCTGGGGGCTCGGGCTCGGCACGTTGTCGGTGCCGGCGCCTACGGTGGGGTTCATGGAATCACTCACCGCCGCACCCACGGACGTCGCCCCGCAGCTCACCCGGGCTGCGCTGCGACTGCTCGACGTCACGTTCGAGCCTGCGGCGGTGTGCAGCGGTGAACGCTTCGATCTCGTCGTCGAGGCGTTGAGCGATCAGTTGAGCGACACCGCGACGGCGCTGCTGGCCACCGCTCCCCCGCCACCGTTCCGCGCGCCCGAGCTGCCTCAGATCGCCGGGGCGACGACGCGTCGCGCGGGGGTGACGTTGCGGCGCGCCGTCGAGGAGGGCACGCTGCCCGGCAGCGGCCGCTCCTTGACCACGAGCCGTGACGATCTGCTCGACGTCGAACGCTCGATCCGCGACCTCGTGAGCACGCACCCACAGCTCGGGTCCACGGCAGCGCTGCCCTGCGCGGACGCGGTGGGGCGCCTCGCGCGCGTCGTCTCCACCTACGCCCACGGCTACGCGCGGGTGGCTGCCGCGCTCGCACGGCCCGGCTGCTCTCGTGAGGCGGCCGCCGACGCGGCGGCCCGCACCGAACGAGCGCTCGTGCGCTGCCTCGATCGCTGCGGTGACACGCGGGCCCTGCGCTGAGCGCGGGCACGCTCCGCCGGGGGCCGCTCAGAGCAGTGCGCGTACCGCGTCGATCTCGCTCGCGTCGTACCAACTGAGTTCGAGGTCGGCGTCGTCGCTCACCTGCTCACCCTCGTCGCCGACGAGGAAGCACGCGACATCGCGCAGCGTCACGTCGCCGTCCACGACGACGCGGCCGGGGAGTGCGCCGCCACCGGTGGAGGCCGCGGGCCTCACTCGAGCGTCCGGCACGTCGACGACCACGACGACGACGCGGCGCCCGGCACAGCCTGCGGCTGCGAGTTGCGTCGCGATGTGCTCGTGCAGTTCCTCGTCGCCGTGCGGGGCGAGCGCGCGCACGTCGTCGGTGACGGCGAACGCCGCCTCCACCGTCAGAGCCGAGGTGGCGAGCGCCGCGACACCGTCAGCGGTCACGGGGCAGTACAGGCGAGTCATCGGAAAGCCTTTCGAGCGGTGGGGCGACGCCTCGAGCCTAGCGGCGCCGCCATGCGCGACGACGACGCGTCGCATGCGGTGCCACGTCGGCGCCCAGCTCGCTCGCGAGATCGCGCACGGCGGCGAGGTACGGTGCGCCATCAGCGCCCTCGAGCAGGGTTCCGCGCAGCACCGCGGCGTCCAGCGCATCGCGCACGTCGGGCAGCACCGCCACGGGTCGCACACCGAGGAAGCGTTCCAACGCGTCCGCGACGACCGACGAGGCGCTCCCGCCGACCGCTCGTTCGCGGGCCTTCGACACGACGACGCGGACGTCGTCGTGCAGGTCGATGATCGCCGGCGCGTGTTGCACGAACCGTTGCAGCGAGACAGGGTCGCAGCCGGCGAGCGCGACGACGTGGTCGGCGCGCGCGAACGCCTCACTCGAGACCCCGACCCGGGAGGGAGCGACGGTGTCGAACAGCAGGCTCTCGTCGGCCTCGACCTCGGCCGCCACGTCGATGACGACCCAGCGGTAGTGCTGGGCGGCGAGATCGAGGACGCGGCCGAGGTGAAATCGGGTCAGCTCGTGCCAGCGCCCGGAATGCCCTATGCCGGTGAGCACGTCGAAGCCGGGCGTGACGTGCGCGGCGATGGAACGTAACTGGTGCAGGTTGAGGGTGCCCGCATCGACGAGACGCGCGGCCGCGAGCACGCCGGGTGCCTCGTCGAGCAGCCCGAGATGCGCCGAGCAGGACGGCGCGACTGTGTCGGCGTCGACGAGCAGCGTCGGCCCGCTCTCGCTCAGGGCCTGCGCGAGATGGGTGGCGCACGTCGTGCGCCCCGGAGCGCCGGGCGGGCCCCACACGACGACGGTGGTGCTCGTCGGCGATGACGCGGCCGCTGCGCCGTCATCGGGCCCGTCGGTGGCCAGGGTCGTCTCGGCCTGTTCTGCGGCGGCCGAGAGCTCGTGCTCGGCGGGGCCGGTGTGCGCGAGGGTCTCGAAGGCCTGCTCCAGCTCGCCCGATCCGACGACGTGGGTCCGTCGCAGGGACCACGCCTCGCACTGGCGAGCGTCCAGAGCGGATGTGGCTGAGACGACACCGAGCACCGACGCACCCCGCACGGTCAGTTCCGCGACGACGCTGCCGTTCATGCCCGGGAAATCAGGGCTGATCGCGGCGACGGTGACGGCGCCCGACTCGGCGGCGCTGAGTAGTTCGGTGACATCGGCGCAGCGCCGCACGAGGGTCGCGTCCTCGACGGAGGCGAGCTCCTCGGCGAACCGCGCCTCGAGACGCGCCGAGATCGCGGTCGCGACGGTGCACACCGTCATCGTCGTCACGAGCGGGCCGCCGAGTCGAGCGGCACCAGCGTGATGCGCGCGCCCGAGTTGACGGCATCGATCATTGCCGGCAACGACTCGCGCGGGACGAGGATCTCGACGGGCGAGCCGTCGGCGACGGCGACGACACCGCCGCTGCGCGAACCGACGTGCGACACCAGGGCCCGCTCGACGCTCTGGTGCGGCTTGTCGAAGCCGGTCGAGCCGGCGCCCTCCTTCTTGTCCGAAACCCAGACCTCGACGTCCCCGCCGGAGCGGATGACGTCGGCCTGCCCGCGCTCGACGTTGACCGACAGGGCGCGAACCGTCACACCGGAGGCGTCCCCGACGGCGTTCTTCGGCACGAGCTCCCCGGCCCCGACGGCGCGCTGGACGACGCCGCCCGGCTGGGTCGCGCTCGACAGGTACTGCCCGCCGCGATCGTCGAGACGAACCCTCGTCGGCACGAGGTCGGACGAGGTGAGGCGCTGACCAGGCACGAGGGCGCTCTTCGCACTCCACACCTGCACCGAATCGTCGAACGAGCCGATGACACGCAACGTGCCGAGCACGCCGAGGGCGAGCAGCACGATGCCTACGACCCAGCGCACGTCCTTCATGCCGGTCGGCACGAACCGCCGCGCCGCCTGCGCCCCCGGCGAGACGTCCTTCAACCTGCGTACCCCACGCTCACCCACGATGTTCCTCCTCGTTCGTCCACAGCCGAGATCCATCGTCACGCGGGCGAGCGGGCCCGACGCCTAGAATGATCGTCAGGTTTTGGTAAGAATCTCCGCACCCGTCGAAAGGCACCCCATGGCGCAGCGCTTCGTCCAGATCGCCGACGTGGCGGAGACCCTCAACGTCTCGGCGCGGCAGGTCTACGGACTCGTCAAGTCGGGTGAGCTGCCGGCGATCAAGATCAACAACCAGTGGCGCGTCGAGGCAGCCGAGGTGGAGCGCTACATCGAACGCGCCTACGCCGCAACGCGATCCGCCGTCGCCGCCGGCGGAATGGGCGAGGACTTCTGAGGGCTCGACGTTCGTCCACGCGCGCCTGATCACCTGCTCGGGGGGCCGGCGTGAGGTGTGAACTCAGTCAGCGGCAGCGGCTCAGCGTCCGCTGGCGTTGACGTCGATCCACGCGAGATGGGCGAGCGGGAGCACGAGACTCGCCGCGCCGCGCGCCGGGGTGAGGACGACGTGATCGGCGCTCACCGCGTCGATCGTCCCGACGATCGTGTGCCCGCCGAGGCGATGCCAGGCGAGAGGGGCACGTGAACGCGCCATGGCACGCAGCACGCTGCTCCATCCGCGTCCGATCGACGAACCGTCGGCCGCGACGTGGGGGCGCCCCAGCCCGCTGACGCAGGCGATCGCACTGACGGGCACGAGACGGAGCCCGGCACGCACGAGGTCGTCGACACCGTGCACCGCATGCACGCCGTCACGATCGAGAGCGAGCCAGCCCTCCCCCACGTCGAGGAGGTGCCCGCGCAGAGTCTCGGTGCCGACGCTCAGTGCGACGACACTGCCGATCCCGGCACGCAGCCGGTCGACCAGCGTGACGCCGGCGTGCTCGACGCGCACGCTCTCAGCGACCTCTGCCCGCGCCTCGGCACGTTCCTGTGCCTCCTGGGCAGCCTCGAGGTCGGCCAGCAATCGCTCCATTCGCATGGCTCGACGCTAGAGCAGCGAGGAGCTCGGACGGGCGAAAAAAGTTTTTCATCTTCCACGCCCCCACTCGACACGATGTGTCGTTACATTGCATTCATCGACATCACACGTCACTGAACGTCATCGTTCGTCATGGATGTTGATCGGCGGCGACACGAGTCGCGCCGAGGCGCATGACGCGACGACGAAGGCGGAACGCGATGATCACGACGACCAGGACGAGCACGTCGAACCCCTCGAACACACCTGTCACGCCGCAGCAGCTGAGGAGCGCCGGCATCCTGGCGGGCCTCAGCGCACCGCTGCTCGCGACAGCAGCCGTGGCCGTCGCCGTCACGACCCGACGGGCGCTGCCCGGGCCCGGCGCGACGAGCGAGGACGTCATCGGCGTCGCCGCGGGCGCCGTCCTCACGCTCGCGCTGGCCCGCCTGGCGTGGCTCAGTCTTCGCTCTGCCCTCGACCTGCGGTGCGAGGCACGGCTGCTCGTGGCGGGCGACCTCGAGTGTGGCCGATCGGCGCTCGTCCGAGTTCAGGTCTGCGATTCGCGCTCTGTCGTGGCGCGCTCTGCACCGGTAACGGCGGACGCGACGGGGTCGAGAACCCGCACGGCGAGTCTGTTCCTCGCCGTCGCGGCACTCATCACCGTCGGCGCGCAGTCGGCCGGGGCCGCCGAACCCGCGCCGCGCCCGTCGTTCTCCGTCTCGGCCGAGGTGATGCCGCCCGCCTCGGCCTCTGTCACCGACGCAGCGGCCCCTTCCGGGGCGGTCTCGCCAGCGGCCGCCACTCCCTCGGGCGCGGCACCTGCGTCTGGCACAACCAGCTCGCACTGGCCCGACCGCGAGGCCCCCGACGTCGACGCCCCGGACTTCGAAAACCCCGACCTCGACGCCCCTGACCTCGACTCCCCCGCGTTCGGTTCCCCAGCGTCCGTGTCGGCCCCGTCCGAGGCACGCACATCCGACTCGGCCACGTCCGACACGCCCCAGCCAGCGGTGCCGCGTCCCGGCTGGACGCCGGATCCGTTCAGTACCTCGAACGAGCTGTCCGCCATCGTGCTGGGCACGCCGCGCGGTTCAGGCACGGCCGCGGAACACAGGACGCACGTCGTCGTGCGCGGCGACACGCTGTGGAGCATCGCGGCGTCCTACCTCGCCCCGGGCGCACCGGCGGAAGACGTCGCGGCGTCCCTGCCGGGCTGGCTCGAGGCCAACCCGCTGCTGCGGCTCGATCCGGACACGATCGAGGTCGGCCAGCAGCTCACCCTTCCTGCGTCCTTCGTCTCGACCACCTCAGCGTTCGGAGCCCACCGATGACCACCCTCACCCTCGAACGAGCGAGTGTCGCACCCCCGCGCGCGGCCCACGAAATGCCGCGTGAACTCGATCTGCACGAGATCGGCGGGTTGCTCGACGGCTCGCTGCGCGTCGCCGACGTGCCGGCCATCAGCGCGCGCCTCGCGGTCGACGTCAGCCGCGAGCGCCTGCCGCACCGCGGCGAGCACGACGAGATCTTCGGCCCGCAGCACACGGCGACGTCCGCGTTGCCGGACGCACGGGTGTGGACGCAGCGCTTCGCCCTGGCGCTCGTCGAGGCACTGGCGGGGCGTCGCTCACCGACGCAGCTCACGCCGCACACGAGCACGGACGTGCTGGCCCGCATCCAGCGACGCCACCGCACGACACTGCGTCGCGGTGCCGCGCCTGGACCGACGGGCGTGCGGCGCGTTCAGGTGTGCCAGCCGTGCGACGGCGTCGTCGAAGCGGCCGTCGTCGCCCGCGTCAACGGCC
Organism: Dermacoccus sp. UBA1591; assembly: GCF_002322065.1. NCBI lineage: Bacteria > Bacillati > Actinomycetota > Actinomycetes > Micrococcales > Dermacoccaceae > Dermacoccus > Dermacoccus sp. UBA1591. The sequence continues at coordinate 15,399 of NZ_DCNR01000081.1, forward strand.
GTGCAACGCCGATCGCGCTGCGCCTCAACGGGGTCGACGGGCGCTGGCAGGTCACCGTCCTCGAGCTGATCTGAGCGTGTCCGCGCCTCAGCGCTTGCGCTTCTTGCCGCCCTTGCTCTTGCGGCTGCGCGCTGCGGAGCGACGCTGTTCGCGCGACATCTGCTCCTCGTCGTCCATGACGTGCCCGTCCTTGGCGACGACGTGATCCTCAGCGAGGCCCTCCTCGTTGGGCGCCGTGAAGTGCAGCTGCTCCTGCTTGGGTGCGGGCGTGGATGCCTCGACCTCGGCGGGGTCGACGTCGACGTGGAAGAACAGCTGCGTGGACTCCTCCTTGATCGACTCCGTCATCGCCTCGAACATCTGGAAGCCCTCGCGCTGGTACTCGACGAGCGGGTCGCGCTGAGCCATCTGCCGCAGGTGGATGCCCTCCTTGAGGTAGTCCATCTCGTACAGGTGCTCGCGCCACTGGCGGTCGAGGACGGTGAGCACCACGCGTCGTTCGACCTCGCGCGCAACGCTCGAACCGAGGAAGGCGACGCGGTCGTCGAACGCGTGCTGCGCATCGGAGCGCAGTTCCTCGCCGAGGATCTCCGGCGTGATGCCGGCGCGCCCGCCGAGCTCCGCCTCGAGCTCCTCGAGACGGATCGTGATCGGGTAGAGCTCCTCGAGGGCGCCCCAGAGTCGCTCGAGATCCCAGTGCTCGGAGAAACCGTCCGCGGTCGCCGTCGCGACGTACGTGTCGATCGTGTCGTTGATGAAGTGGCGCATCTGGCCGTCGATGTCGCCCTCGAGCACACGCTTGCGTTCGGCATAGATCGTCTCACGCTGACGGTTGAGCACGTCGTCGTACTTGAGGACGTTCTTGCGGATCTCGAAGTTCTGGCCCTCGACCTGGCCCTGGGCGGACTGGATCGAGCGGGAGACGATCTTGTTCTCGATCGGCTGGTCGTCGTCCATGCCGGAGCCCGACATGAACCGGTCGACGAGCGCCGCGTTGAACAGGCGCATGAGGTCGTCCTGCAGCGACAGGTAGAAACGCGACTCACCGGGGTCGCCCTGGCGACCGGAGCGTCCGCGCAGCTGGTTGTCGATGCGGCGCGACTCGTGACGCTCGGTGCCGAGGACGTACAGGCCGCCGAGCTCCTTCACCTCGTCGTGCTCGGCCTTGACCGCGGCCTCCGCCTTCGCGAGGGCCTCGTCCCAGCTCGCCTCGTACTCCTCGGGCGTCTCCTCCGGGTCGAGGCCCCGCTGCTTGAGCGCGGCGACGGCCATGAACTCGGGGTTGCCACCGAGCATGATGTCGGTGCCTCGACCGGCCATGTTGGTCGCCACGGTGACGCCGCCCTTGCGCCCGGCCTGCGCGACGATGGCGGCCTCGCGCTCGTGGTGCTTCGCATTGAGCACCTCGTGCGCGACGCCCTTCTTGCGAAGCAGCTCCGACAGGCGCTCCGACTTCTCGACGCTCGTCGTACCCACGAGGACTGGCTGGCCCTTGCGGTGACGCTCGGCGATGTCGTCGGTGACGGCACGGAACTTCGCGTCCTCGGTGCGGTAGATGCGGTCGGGCTGGTCGACGCGCTGCGGCGGGTTGTTCGTCGGGATCGTGACGACACCCAACTTGTAGATCTGGTACAGCTCGGCGGCCTCGGTCTGGGCCGTACCCGTCATGCCCGACAGCTTGTCGTACATGCGGAAGTAGTTCTGCAGCGTCACCGTCGCGAGCGTCTGGTTCTCGTTCTGGATCTCGACGCCTTCCTTGGCCTCGATCGCCTGGTGCACACCCTCGTTGTAGCGACGTCCGGCGAGCATGCGGCCGGTGTGCTCGTCGACGATGAGGATCTCGCCGTTCATCGCGACGTAGTCCTTGTCGCGCTTGAACAGTTCCTTCGCCTTGATGGCGTTGTTGAGGTAGCCGATGAGCGGCGAGTTCTGCGCCTCGTAGAGGTTCTCGATGCCGAGCAGGTCCTCGACCTTCTCGATGCCCGGCTCGAGCAGGCCAACGGTCTTCTTCTTCTCGTCGATCTCGTAGTCGCCCGGCTTCGTGATCTTGCCGTCCTTGCCCTTCTCCGCGCGCGTCAGGTGCTCGACGATCGAGGCGAACTCGACGTACCACTTCGTCGCCGCGTCGGCCGGGCCGGAGATGATGAGCGGCGTGCGTGCCTCGTCGATGAGGATCGAGTCGACCTCGTCGACGATGGCGAAGTTGTGGCCGCGCTGCACGAGCTCGTCCGTCGACCAGGCCATGTTGTCGCGCAGGTAGTCGAAGCCGAACTCGTTGTTCGTGCCGTACGTGATGTCCTTGTTGTACTCGTCTCGGCGCTGCGCCGGCGTCATCGACGACAGGATGCAGCCCGTCTCGAGCCCGAGCGCCCGGTGCACGCGGCCCATGAGCTCGGACTGGTACTCGGCGAGGTAGTCGTTGACGGTGACGACGTGGACGCCCTTGCCTTCGATCGCGTTGAGGTAGCTCGGCAGTGTCGCGACGAGCGTCTTGCCCTCACCGGTGCGCATCTCGGCGACGTTGCCCATGTGCAGCGCGGCACCACCCATGATCTGCACGTCGAAGTGACGCTTGCCGATCGTGCGCTTGCTCGCCTCGCGCACGGCGGCGAACGCCTCGGGCAGGATCTGATCGAGGCTCTGCCCGTCCGCGAGTCGCTTGCGGAACCGGTCGGTCTCCTCGCGCAGTTCGGCGTCGGTGAGCTTTTCGAAATCCTCTTCGACGATGTTCACCTGAGCGGCGATCGCCTCGAGCTTCTTGAGCGTTCGTCCTTCGCCGGCGCGCAGAACACGTTCGACAACCTTGGGCACGCGAGACTCCGTAAATCGTTGATCGATCACCTCGGGCGACGGGCCGTTCTCACGGCCCCTCACGCGAGGTGGCGCCCGACGCGCGGGCACAGTTCCCCTAAGAGTAATGGGTGAGCGGCGGCGCCGCCCAGTCAGAGTCCGCTGGGTCCGGTGCGTCTGCGGTTGCCTGTTCCCCCGGCGCCTGACGCAGCAGCGCGCGCGCCTCGGCGCGCGAGGACACCCCGAGCGTGCGATAGATCCGGGCAAGGTGGTTGCGCACGGTGTTCTCCGACAGGAAGAGCGTCGCGGCGATGCTGCGGTTCGAGCGGCCACGAGCCACAAGGTCGAGCACCTCGCGTTCGCGCGCGGACAGGGCGTACGTCGGGTGGGGCGCCCGGGCGAGGGCGCATGCCACCGCCCACACCTGAGCCGCTCGCTCGGGCGCCACGTACGGCTCGTCGGCACGCAACATCCGGGCGAGCGCCGCTTCGTCGAGTGGCGTGGGCACCTCGGCGAGCACACCGTGAACACCGCAGCGGATGGCGGTGGCGAGGATGTCGTCGTCCTCGGTGACGACGAGCAGGTGCTCGGGGGTGGCGTGTTCGAGCTGGGCGAGCAGCTCCGCGGCGCTGCGCGGCGCACACCACCGCCACGGCACCTGGCCGCCGGTGATGACGCCGACATCAGGTCGGCGACCCCTGAGAACGTCGCGCGGCGCGCCGGCGACGTTCATCGCTCGAGCCTGTTGGACGAGAGCGCTCGCGTGCACGAACCCGACCCCATGGAGGCGTCAGGGCGCGTTCGCCGGGCGGCGGGAGGTCCGTGACGCACCCGCCGCCCGGCGTCATCGGGCGCGCTGCTCAGGCTGTCTCCTCCAGCGTGTCCGGTGCTTCGTCGACGACGTCGAGGTGGATCACTCCATAGCTCCACCCACGGCGGCGGTAGACGAGGCTCGGACGACCGCTGCTCTTGTCCTGGTAGAGGTAGAAGTCGTGGCCGACGAGTTCCATCTCGCGCAGGGCCTCGTCGACGTCCATGGGCGCGCTCGCGTGCACCTTCTCGCGCAGCTGCACCGGGCAGTCCGGATCCTCACCGAGCTGGGCGGCCTCCGGCGCGTCGTCGCGCGTGTCGGGCATGATCTCGAGCACCGGCAGATCCGCCGTC
>NZ_DCNR01000080.1:0-3724 GCF_002322065.1 Dermacoccus sp. UBA1591
CCTGGACATGGGGTTGTGGACCCGTCAACGTGACGGGCAGGACGTGACGGGGCTGAGGCACCACAGCGACAGGGGCGTTCAGTATGTCGCAGTTCGCTACACGCAGCGTCTTGGTGAGGCCGGTGCGGTCGCGTCCGTCGGATCGACGGGCGATTCGTACGACAACGCCCTGGCGGAGGCGTTCAACTCGTTGTTCAAGGCTGAACTCGTGCGAAACCGTGGCCCGTGGAAGAACATCGACGAGTTGGAGATCGCGATCGCGGAGTACGTCGACTGGTTCAACCACAAGCGCTTGCACGGCGAGATCGGGCTCGTCCCGCCGGTCGAGTTCGAGCAGGCTTACTACGATCAGCAGCACACCGTTGCGGCGCCCGCCGAAACGGCATTACTCAGCCTCTAACAAACCCGGGGCGATTCACTGACCGTGGATCGCAGTTCAGATCAAGGAAGTTCGTGGCCGCCCTGCACCGCAACGGGCTGCGCGGGAGCATGGGCCGCGTCGCGACCTGTGCCGACAACGCGGCCATCGAGAGCTTCTGGGCACTGCTGCAGAAGAACGTCCTGAACCGCCGCCCCTGGGCCACCCGCGAGCAGCTACGGACCGCCATCGTCACCTGGATCGAACGGACCTACCATCGACGCCGCCGCCAAGCCCGACTGGGACGATTGACCCCCATCGAGTACGAGACCATCATGACCACCCAGACCGCTACCGCGGCCTGAGACCCCAACTGTCACCAGATCGTGCAGCAGTCCCCTGCTGTCAGTGCAGCGTGTATGAGCTTCCGCGCTAGGCCTTGACGGCGGGCGATAGGTGCCACACCGAGCCCACCCACATACCACTGGCCGAACTCACTAGGTTCTCGTCGAATCTTGATGAACCCCAGCACTTCATCACCTTCAGCAGCGACCAGAACTTCGTCGACGAGCGTTCCTGTCGGCACTCCGAAGAAGGGGCGACCCGGGCTCCAGTGACTCCCCGGATCGGTCATCGGCGACCAGCAAGCGTGGTCGATCTCGGCCAGACGCGGCCCGTCATCCACGCGAGCAGGGCGAACGCTTGCCATGACTCGACGCTACGCCCATCACTGTGACGTCGCAGGGGCCCAGCGACGGATGTTCCTGGCGCAGCTGAAACGACGGACTCTGCTCTACGCTCCCCACTGGCTCTTGGCCCGCCATCACGCGGTGAGTCAGCGCGGATCTGTAGAGAGCAGCGCAAAGATGAGAGTGTCAGTCCATTCGCCCTTGCTCCAGCAGTCCTGCAGGTGATGGGCCTCTTGCCTCATTCCCACTGACGCCGCCAGACGCGCCGATGCCTCATTTCGGGCATCCATCTGCGCAACGAGACGGTGCAGGGCGTACTCAACGAAGGCAAAGCGGATGACCGCGCGAACGGCCTCGCGGGCATACCCGTGGCCACCGTGGCTGGGGTCGAGCACCCATCCGATCTCTGCGACGTGGTGGGGCTGGTCGGTGAACCACACGCTGACGTCGCCAATGCTCTGCTCGCCCTTGTCGATAGTGAGCGACAGCGCACCAGATGGCCCCTCGAGACCGTTCTTCGTCATGCGTTTGGTCAGGTTCTCCTGCGCCTGCTGGGGCGTCCAGGGGTCTTCGAGAAGGAAGCGCGCGACATCGGGGCGAGCGTAAAGGGACGCCATCCATCCCACGTCGTCGGAACGGTAGCGGCGCAGCGCTAGGCGCTCAGTGCGAAGCGGCCATGAGGGCTGAGTGGGCATAGAGCGATCCTCCCACCGCGGCCCAGGCCGACCCCGTCGTGGAGACCTGGCTGCCCAACTACCATGGCATCGGCCTCACCCACCTCACCGCCCAGCAGCCACGTCAGCGGCTCGACCGGTGGAGCGCCGCGTTGCTCGCCACGCAGAACGTGTGGCTCAAACGAAGGTTTTTGCACCATCGGGTCGACCTGGTGGCTCAACCCACCGTTTTCGCATCAGCATCCCTGATCTCAGTGATCCCGTCCCTGGCTGCTACACCCCGCCTGCGGCCCTCAGGTGAGGGCGGTGAGCAAAGCGGCTGACAACAGCCCCCCGGCGATGACCCAAGCGATGACGCTCATGGTGGTCCGAGTGCCGAAGCTGCGTGCCACCATGACCAGCGACGGGATGCTGAGCGCCGGTAAGGTGATGAGCAGAACCCCCGCAACACCAAGACTCGCGCCGGCGGCACTCAAACCGGCGACGACGGGAATCTCCCCACCGGTGGGGATGACGAGCAGGGCGCCGACCACACCGACGAGGAGCAAGGCCAGAAGGCCAGACCCGTTCCCTAGGTGGGTGAAGTCGGACAGCCACCCGGAGAACAAACCGGTCAGTGCGACGAGGATCAGGTACTCAGGCACAACGATGGCGACATAACGCGTGAGGGCTTTAGCGAAGCGCCACGGCATGTCAGCGACGCCCTGCGGGTCGTGGTCGACGTCGACGAGTTCGTCGGCATCGACCTCGCGTGCTTGACGTTGAGCAATGAAGGCGGCACCCAGGACGACGACGACGCCGACGACGGCGCGGGTGGAGACCACTTGCCAGGACATCGTCAGACCGAGGAAAAGCATGACAGCGGGGTTGAGTAGCGGGTTAGCGAGCCAGTACGCCATCACCGCACCCGCGGGTGCACCGCGGCGACGCAAACCGATTGCCACCGGCGCGGTACAGCAGGTACACATCATGCTCGGCAGGGCGAGTAGCCCGCCACTGAGGCCTTGGCCCCATGAGCTGCGGCGGCTCATGGCGTTCAACAGGAGCCGTTTCGGGATGAATGCTTCGAGTGCTGAGGCCACCAAGATCGCGACGAGCGCGGCCTTCCACACGGCTTTGACGTAGGCGCGGGTGAAATCGAGGGCTCCATGCCAGCTTGGCGCGTCACCGGGGTGGCCGGCCTCGCCGAAGATGGCCTTGCCACTCCACGCACCCGATTTCGCGAGGGCGTGAGCTTTGTCGTCATACGGGATCCACTTGGCCCACGCCAGCCCGATCACAACGATTACGAGGGTCAGGCCTACCCCCACGATGGTCACGCTACGACTCGGGCCTTGGCGTCCATCACGGCCCGAGTCGAGATGGGCGTCTGAGGTGGAAAGAGTGCTCACCAGCATGTTTCCTTCGTGTCATCGGGCGTGAGATTCTTGCGGCGCCCTGGCCAAGCGAAACGCGTGAAGCTGCGTAGCGCCATGTCCGTCGCCGTCACTACGGTAGTCCCGCCGTATACGCACGTTCCAGCACACTGTCCGCGCCGCTTGCCTCGGCGCAGCCTTTGCGGGGCACGGTCGTCGGGCGACGACGCTGCACGCCTGAACACGTCACACCCCTCCGGGGCAGCAGCACCTGACGAGCTACGCACACCCACCGCGACGTAGCTCAAACGAACGTTTTGATACGACGCCGAGCCTTGGGGTAGAAACGATGGGCTGCCTCAGTGTCCTTCAGCCGCCGGCTCGACGAGTTCGACGAGCACGCCGCCGGCATCCTTGGGGTGGATGAAGTTGATGCGGCTGCCGCCGGTGCCGATCTTCGGCGCGTCGTAGAGCAACCGCATGCCGCGCTCGCGCAGCGTCGCGCACACGGCGTCGAGATCGCGGACGCGGTAGGCGAGCTGCTGCATGCCGGGGCCGGAGTGGTCGAGGAACTTCGCGATGCTCGACTCCGGCGACAGCGGCGCGAGCAGCTGGATGCGGCTGTGCGGGGCATCGGCCGGGCCGACC
>NZ_DCNR01000080.1:3949-23426 GCF_002322065.1 Dermacoccus sp. UBA1591
GCGATGCCGACGTGGTCGATGGCCTCGAACAAGTGCGTGATTTCGCCGGTCATGACCTCACTCTATGGTTTGCTTGGACGAGGAAGCCGGGTTAACGACGATTAACTCGGGCGATCGACACGAACCGGCGGCCGTGCGGCACCGTGACCCACGCCCGCCCGCTCACTGGAGGAACCATGACCGACACCACCGCCGTCATCGTCGCCGGAGCGCGCACCCCGATGGGTCGCCTGCTCGGCTCGCTCAAGGGCTTCTCAGGTGCCGACCTCGGTGGCCTCGCCATCAAGGGTGCGCTCGAGAAGGCCGGCGTCAAGGGCGACCAGGTCGACTACGTCATCATGGGCCAGGTGCTGACGGCCGGCGCCGGCCAGATCCCCGCGCGCCAGGCCGCCGTCAAGGGCGGCATCCCGATGGACGTGCCGGCGCTGACGATCAACAAGGTCTGCCTGTCCGGGCTCGACGCCGTGGCGCTCGCGGCCCAGCTGATCCGCGCGGGCGAGTTCGACGTCGTCGTCGCGGGCGGCCAGGAGTCGATGACGAACGCGCCGCACCTGCTCGAGAAGTCGCGCGAGGGCTACAAGTACGGCGACGTGACGATGCGCGACCACATGGCCTTCGACGGACTGTGGGACGCTTTCACCGACCAGGCGATGGGCAACCTCACCGAGCAGGCCAACGCCGGCGACGTCGAGTTCAGCCGCGAAGAGCAGGACTCGTTCTCGGCCGCCTCTCACCAGAAGGCCGCCGCGGCCTGGGAGAAGGGCCTCTTCGACGACGAGGTCATCCCCGTCGAGATCCCGCAGCGCAAGGGCGAGCCAGTCGTGTTCAAGAACGACGAGGGTATCCGCGCCGACACGACGACTGAGTCGCTCGGCAAGCTGCGCCCCGCCTTCAGCAAGGACGGCACGATCACGGCAGGCTCCGCCTCCCAGATCAGCGACGGTGCCGCGGCGCTCGTCGTCATGAGCAAGACGAGGGCCCAGGAGCTGGGCCTGACCTGGATCGCCGAGGTCGGCGCGCACGGCGTCGTCGCCGGCCCCGACTCGACGCTGCAGAGCCAGCCGGCGCGCGCAATCGCGAAGGCCTGCGAGAAGGAGGGCCTCACGCCGGCCGACCTCGACGTGGTCGAGATCAACGAGGCGTTCGCCGCCGTCGGCCTGGCCTCGACGAAGGAACTCGGCCTCGACGCGGAGAAGGTCAACCCCAACGGCGGCGCCATCGCGATTGGCCACCCGATCGGCATGTCGGGCGCGCGTCTCGTGCTGACCCTCGCCCACGAACTCAAACGCCGCGGTGGTGGCGTCGGTGCTGCTGCCCTGTGCGGCGGTGGCGGCCAGGGTGATGCGCTCATCGTGCGCGTCGACGCCTGAGCGCTGACCAGGACACGGCCTGAGCATGCCGCGTGAGATCGTCGTCGACCCACTTGTCACGCGGATGCGTGACGGTGACCGGCGCGCCCTCGCGCGGTTGCTCACAGCCATCGAGAACGACCACCCGGCGCTGCCGGAACTGGGTGCAGCCATCGCCCAGTTCACGGGCCACGCCCAGATCATCGGTCTGACGGGGCCGCCCGGCGTCGGCAAGTCGACGTCGACGGACGCACTCGTCGCGGCCTATCGCGCGCACGGCCTCAGCGTCGCGGTGCTCGCGGTCGACCCCTCGTCGCCGTTCTCCGGTGGCGCGCTGCTCGGCGACCGCATCCGCATGGTCGGTCACTCGGGTGATTCCGGGGTGTTCGTCCGCTCGATGGCGACCCGCGGCCACCTCGGCGGGCTGTCGGCGGCGGCGCCCGCTGCACTGCGGCTGCTCGACGCCGCCGGCTTCGACATCCTGCTCGTCGAGACGGTGGGCGTCGGCCAGTCGGAGGTGCACATCGCCTCGCTCGCCGACACGACGATCGTCCTGCTCGCGCCCGGGGCCGGAGATTCCATCCAGGCCGCGAAGGCCGGGGTCCTCGAGATCGCGGACGTCTTCGTCGTCAACAAGGCCGATCACGACGGCGCTGCGGCGACCGTGCGCGACCTGCGCGCCATGATCTCGCTCGGCCAGACGGGGGAGCCGGGGCAGTGGCGCCCACCGATCGTCACGACGGTCGCAGAACGGGGCGAAGGGGCGGCGGACGTCATCGACGCCATCGCGACCCACCGAGCGTGGCTGAGCGAGCACGACGAGCTGAGCCTGCGTCGCCGACGTCGGGCTGCGGGCGAGATCGAAGAGCTCGCGGTGCGGCGACTGCGTGAGCGCTGGGAACGCCCCAACGCCGAGGTGAAGCTCGAGGATCTCGCTGAGGCTGTCGCTCGAGGGGTTCTGGACCCCTACGCCGCGGCGCAGGCCGTCGCGGGTTGAGGGTGAGGGGCTCGATGCGCGTCCCGAAACCGCGCGAGAGCCCATGGCGGCGAGGCGTCGCAAGAGCGAGTTCGGACGTGCGTCGACGGCCGGTATCAGCTCTGATTCCGCGGAATATCGGGGTTGTCGGCGCCGGTGCCTACACTCGGAGCATGAAGCCTCCCACGCCCGTCATCATGCTCATCGCGGCCGCTGAGCACGCCGAAGAGATGCGGGAAGAATTCGCCCACCGCTACGCTGCCGACTACGACCTGCAACTCGCCACGACGCTCAGCGAATCGATGACGATGGCGCAGGGCCTCAACGCGCGCGGCCTCCCGGTCGCGATGTTCGCCGCGACGACGCAGGTGGGCGACGCGACGGGCCTCGTCACGCTGCAGTGCCTGCATGCCGTCATGCCGGCGGCCAAGCGGGTCATGGTGCGCCTGCGCAGCGAACCGTGGGCGGTCGAGGAGCAGCGCGTCGCGCAGATCAGCGGCCAGATCGAGGCCGCGCTCCTGCTGCCGAGCGGCCCGCGCGACGAGGAGTTTCACACCGCCGTCACCGAGCTGCTCTCGGACTGGGGGTGGTCGGCGGGTGGCCCCGAGATCGAGCTCGTCAACATCGTGGCGCCCCCAGGCGACCCCAACGTCGGGGTGCTGCGCGACTTCCTCGATCGCCAGGGCATCCCGACGGGGGTCTGGCCGCCGGAGGCTCCGCACGCAGCCAAGACGCTCGAGATGGCGCGTTCGCAGGGCATCGAGATCGCCTATCCGCTCGTGCGCATCGCCGAGCGCGAGGTTCACGCCAACCCTGACGTCCGTGTGCTCGGGCGCGCCTTCGGCGCCACCGTCGACGAGTTGGGTGAGGGCCACGTCGTCGACCTTGCGATCGTCGGTGCGGGCCCGGCCGGCCTCGCTGCCGCGGTGTACGGCGCGAGCGAGGGGCTGAGCACAGCCGTCATCGAGGCCGACGCCGTGGGCGGGCAGGCCGGCACGAGCGCGATGATCCGCAACTATCTGGGCTTTCCCCGCGGCATCTCGGGCATGCGCCTCGCGCAGCGCGCACGGTTCCAGGCCACTCGGTTCGGCGCGGGCATCTACTCGGCCACCGAGGTCACCGGTTTCACGCCCGGCTATCGCGGCGAACCGCACGTGCTCGAGACCGACGATGGGCCGGTCTGCGCCCGCGCCGTTCTCATCTCGACGGGCGTGGCCTACCGTCGCCTGGGCGTCGAGGAGGTCGAAGGCTTCGTCGGACGCGGCGTGTACTACGGCGCGGCGTCGTCGGCTGCCCGCGAGTGCGAGGGCGGGCACGTCCTCGTCGTCGGCGGCGGCAACTCGGCGGGCCAGGCCGCCATCCACCTCTCACGCTTCGCGCGCTCCGTCAGCATCGTCGTGCGTCGCGACGGGCTCGCGGAGACGATGTCGGATTACCTCATCCGCGAGATCGAGGCGAACCCGCGAATCGTCGTCAAGACGAATGCGGAGATCGTCGGGGCGAGCGGCACCGATCGGCTGCAGCACGTGACGATCCGCTTCAACGAGAAGGACCAGGAGCTGACGGTTCCCGCCTGCGGGCTGTTCCTCCTGCTCGGCGCGCACCCGTGCGTCGACTGGCTCGACGGCACCGTGGCGCGTGACGCCAAGGGTTTCGTGCTCACCGGTCGTGACGTGCCGCAGGAGTTCTGGCGTGACGGGCTTCCCCCGGAAGCGCTCGCGACGAGCGTGCCTGGCGTGTTCGCCGCAGGCGACATCCGCGCTGGGTCGATGAAGCGCGTCGCCGCGGCGTCGGGTGAGGGCGCGGGGGCCGTGACGCTCGTTCACCACTGGCTCGAGGCCGTCGTGACGGGGACCTGCGACCCGGACGCCTGCGCGAGCTGATCCTGCCGGGCCCAAGACGCGACGCTCGTCGCACGCCGCGCGCGGTGGCCGACGTGCGAACCTGACTGCATCGTTCCCATCACCTTCGAGGAGATCATCATGCTCGTCGCTTTCTCCGTCGCACCGTCGACGACGGACGACCCGGACGGTTCCGTCAGCGAGGCGGTGGCCGCAGCCATCCGCGTCGTGCGTCAGTCGGGCATCCCGAACCGCACCGACTCGATGTTCACGACCCTCGAGGGGGAGTGGGACGAGTGCATGGACGTCATCAAGCGCGCCTGCGAGGCCGTCCAAGTCGCGTCCCCGCGCGTCTCGCTCGTGCTGAAGGCCGACATCCGCCCGGGCTACACCGGCCAGCTCGACGCGAAGGTCGAGCGCGTCGAAGCCCGGCTCGCCGAGTCGAACTGACGCCCGGGCCTCGCCGGGCGCTGATAATGACCACGAGAGAGGACGTCAACATGACCATCGACGAGCGCTACGAGATCCGTGGACTGACAAGCGATGACGCCGACGAGCTCGCCCAGCTCCACGTCACGATCTGGCGCGACACCTACACCGGGCTCATCCCGCAGGAGAAGCTCGACGGGCTCGATCCCGTCGACGGTGCGAAGCGCTGGCGCGCGTGGTTGACCTCCGCCGAGGCGCCTCGGGTCGTCGGGGCATTCGACCGCTCGAGCGGTGCGCTCGTCGGGTGGATCTGCATCGGCAAGGCCCGCGACGACGACGCGCCCGCGGACGTCGAACTGCAGGTGCTCAATCTCGGCAAGGCGCACCACGGCACGGGCCTCGCGCACGAACTCATGACACGCGAACTCGGCGACCAAGAGGCCTACCTCTGGGTCGTCGACGGCAACGAGCGTGCGCAGGCGTTCTACCGCAAGCACGGGTTCGAACTCGACGGCGTCGGCAAGGACGACAGCTCGGGTTCGTACGACCTGCGGATGGTGCGCTCGCGGGGCTGACGGCCCGGGCGCGAGGACCCGCCGCGGAGTGACGGTCCGACCCGAGGGACGCGCCTCGCCACGTGCGGCCAGGTGTTCGCTGTGCGCGATCATGCGTCGCCCGCCCCGGCGCGCCCTGCAACAATGAGGGCATGTCGAATCAGCCGTTGAACGCCGCGTCGCTGCGCGGTGCCGTTGACCTGTCCTCGCTCAAGAAGCCGCAGGGCGGCGCTCCTGCCGGGCGCCCCGCATCGGCCGCTGGCGCACCGACCGGCAACGCCGGCGCTGCGGCGCCGGCAAACGCGCCGAGCGCTGCGAATCCCGGGCAGGCCCCCATGCCGCAGGGCGCCGACGACGCCGTCATCGCCGAGACGTTCCGTCACGACGGTCTTGTCGTCGACGTGACAGCCGAGAACTTCCAGGGCCTCGTGCAGCAGTCGGTGCAGCACCCCGTCATCATCGCGATCTGGGCGAGTTCGCAGCCGGCGTCCCTGGCGCCCGTCGCTTCGCTCGCGCGCGCGGTGCGCGCGCAAGAGGGGCGCGTCCTCATGGGCGTCGCCGACCTCGACACCGCGCCCGAGATCGGTCAGGTCTTCGCTCAGCTTTCGCAGCAGGCCGCGCAGCAGGGCCAGCCGGGGCAGATTCTCGCGGCGGCCTTCGTCCAGGGCCAGCCGATCCCGATCCCGCCTGTCGTCGAAGACGCGCAGACGCGCGAGCTCGTCGACCAGATCGTCCAGATCGCTGTGCAGAACGGTCTTGCGGGCCGCGTGGCGAACTACGACCCGAACGCAACGGGCAAGGCCGGCGCTGAGGGCGGCGAGCAGGCCGAGCCCGAGCTGCCGCCGCTGCACCAGCTCGCGTACGAGTCGATCGACAAGGGCGACTACGACGGCGCCATCGCCGCGTTCGAGCAGGCACTGACGGAGAACCCGAAGGACGAGGAGGCGCGTCTCGCCCTCGGCCAGGTCAAGCTCATGCAGCGCACGCAAGGCGTCGACCTCCAGGCTGCACGTGACGCCGCCGCGAAGAACCCGGCCGACGTCACCGCGCAGACGCAGGTCGCCGACCTCGATGTCCTCGGTGGCCACGTCGAAGACGCGTTCGCGCGTCTCGTCGACGTCGTCAAGGCGACCTCCGGCGACGAGCGCAACGCCGCGCGTGAGCACCTCATCGGACTGTTCGACGTCGTCGGCGCCACCGACCCGCGCGTCAAGAAGGCACGCACGGCGCTGATGTCGGCGCTGTACTGACAGCCCCGACGGGCCGGGCGACGTCTGGCAACGACGCACTGACCCCGTGCGTGCAAGTGCCCCGGGTGCACTTGCACGCAGGCACGTAGCCGCCCTGCTGTCGGCGGTGGGTGACGGACGCGAAGGGCTCGCTCCACCTGGAGCGAGCCCTTCGTTCGTGTTGTGACGGAACCGAGCCTCAGTTGCCCAGGGCTGCCGCGACGACGTCCTTCGCCTCAGCCTGCACCTGTGCAAGGTGCTCGGGGCCCTGGAACGACTCGGCGTAGATCTTGTAGACGTCCTCGGTCCCCGACGGGCGCGCGGCGAACCAGGCCGAATCAGTGACGACCTTGAGGCCGCCGATTTTCGCGCCGTTGCCGGGCGCCTCCGTGAGCTTGGCGATGATGGGCTCGCCGGCCAACGTGTCCGCCGTGACGGCCTCGGGCGTCAGTGCACCGAGCTTGGCCTTCTCCTCGCGCGTGGCGGGGGCGTCGACGCGCGCGTAGGCGGGTTCGCCGTGCTTCGCCGTCAGCTCGCCGTAGAGCTGTGACGGCGACTTGCCCGTCGTTGCCTTGATCTCCGAGGCGAGCAGCGCGAGCAGGATGCCGTCCTTGTCCGTCGTCCAGACGGAGCCGTCGAAGCGGCAGAACGACGCGCCCGCCGACTCCTCGCCGCCGAACGGGCCCGAACCGTCGAGCAGGCCCGGCACGAACCACTTGAACCCGACGGGCACCTCGACGAGCGTGCGGCCGAGGTCGTCGGCGACGCGGTCGATCATCGAACTGCTGACGAGCGTCTTGCCGATGAACCCGTCCTGGCGCCACTGCGGGCGCGCGCCACCGTAGAGGTACTGGATCGCGACCGACAGGAAGTGGTTGGGGTTCATGAGCCCCGCGTCGGGCGTGACGATGCCGTGACGGTCCGAATCGGCGTCGTTGCCCGTCGCGATGTCGTACTTGTCGCGCTCGCCGATGAGCGACGCCATCGCGTTGGGGGAGGAGCAATCCATGCGGATCTTCTCGTCCCAGTCAAGCGTCATGAAGCGCCACGTCGGGTCGACGAGCGGGTTGACGACGGTGAGGTCGAGCCCGTGACGCTCCGCGATCTCACCCCAGTACGCGACGGCGGCGCCGCCGAGCGGATCGGCGCCGATGCGCACGCCGGCGCGCTTGATCGCGTCGAGGTCGACGACGTTCGGCAGGTCGTCGACGTACGTGCCGAGGAAGTCGTAGCGCTGGACCTTGCCCATCGCCTGCGTCAGCGGCACGCGCTTGACACGCTTGAGCCCGTCACGGATGTGCTCGTTCGCCGCGGCCGCGATGACCTTCGTCGCGTCCGAGTCGGCCGGGCCACCGTGCGGCGGGTTGTACTTGAACCCGCCGTCGGCGGGCGGGTTGTGCGAGGGCGTGACGACGATGCCGTCGGCGAGACCCGAGCCGTTCGTCAGATCCTTGCCCTTGTTCGCGCGCAGGATGGCGTGACTGACGGCGGGCGTAGGCGTGTAACCGTCACGCTCGTCGATGAGGACGGTGACGTCGTTCGCGACGAGTACCTCGATGGCGCTCGCCCATGCAGGCTCGGACAGGGCGTGGGTGTCGCGGCCGAGGAACAACGGCCCGTCGAAGCCCTGCGAGCGGCGGTAGTCGACGATCGCCTGCGTCGTCGCGAGGATGTGCGCCTCGTTGAACGCGGTCTTGAGGCTCGAACCGCGGTGCCCCGACGTGCCGAACGCCACCTGGTGGTCGACGTTCTCAGGGTCGGGCGTCAGCGTGTAGTACGCCGTGACGAGGTGGGGGACGTCGATCAGGTCACGAGGTTCGGCCAATTGGCCCGCGCGGTTGCTCATGCCCTCATCCTGCCCTCTTTGAGCGGCGACGTAAACGCCCGAACCGATGCCTGGAGCGAGGCGGGGCCGACGTGACGAGGCCGGCCGCACCCCTGGCGGGTACGGCCGGCCTCATGCGCTCGATCGAGCGGGTCGTCAGTCGCGCTGACGCGTCTGGCCGGCGGCGTCGCGAGCCTCGTCGTCGGCGCCCCAGCGGCCACCCTCGACGTCCTCGTCGAGGCCGCCACCGGGCGTGCCGGTGATGTCCTTGAGGTGCTCGACGGGCTCGTCACCCGTCTCGTCCTCGCCGGCCGGCGTGAAGGCACGCTCGTGCGCCTTCGACTCGGTCTGCTCGACGTCGAAACCACCCTCGTCCGCGTGGTCGACGGGGTGCGTCGCCGGGACGCCGGTGCGCGAGCGCGCCTGCTGGTCGCCGGCCGCTCCCTGAGCGTCTTCGGCCTGCGCGCAGCCTCGCGAACCGTCGAGCGGCTGATCGAGTGCGCCCGGGTTGCCTGCGGCGTCCTCGAGCGGCGCGCCCGCGATGAGGGCCTCGGACGGCTGCTTGTCGGACGAACTCGTCGCTGCGTTCTGGTCGCTCATCGTGTTCTCCTGTCGTGCCGTTGCGGTGGACGATGAATCGGCGCCACCGGCCTGCTCGGTAGCGGTGTGCGCAGCCACCTGCGTCATGTCGGGGCGCGTCGCCGGCTCGAACCACACGACACCGAGCGGCGGCATCGTGATCTCGGCCGAGTACGGCTGACCGTCCCAGGGGATCTCCTCGGCCTCGACCGAACCCAGGTTACCGACGCCCGAGCCGCCGTACGCCTCGGCGTCGGTGTTGACGATCTCGTTCCACGTACCAAGGTGGGGAAGGCCCACGCGGACGCCGTGGTGCGGGTTGCCGGCGAAGTTCGCGGCGATCGCGACGACGGGGCGGTACCCGTCAGCTTCGGCGGGCGCGAATCGCAGCCACGTGTAGGCGTTGCGGCCCGCGTCGTCGGCGTTGATCCACGAGAAGCCCTCCTCCGAGTGGTCGAGAGCCCACAGGGCCGGGCGCTCGCGGTAGGCGCGGTTGAGGTCCTTCATCATCGCGTGCACGCCGTAGTGCGCGGGCTGGTCGAGCAACCACCAATCGAGGCTGCGACCGTCGGCCCACTCGGCCTCCTGCGCGAACTCCGAACCCATGAAGAGCAGCTGCTTGCCGGGGTGGGCCCACATGTACGCGAGGTAGGCGCGCACGTTGGCGAGCTGCTGCCAGCGATCACCGGGCATCTTGCGCAGCAGGCTGCCCTTGCCGTGCACGACCTCGTCGTGGCTGACGGGCAGCACGAACTGCTCGCTGAACGCGTAGACGAGCGCGAACGTCAGGTCGTGGTGATGATGCTGACGGTAGATCGGCTCACGCGCGACGTAGTCGAGCGAGTCGTGCATCCAGCCCATGTTCCACTTGAGCCCGAAGCCCAGGCCGCCGGTGTCCGTCGAGCGGGTGATGCCCGGCCACGACGTCGACTCCTCGGCGATGATGACGGCACCCGGCGTGCGCTTGTACGCCGTCGCGTTCGTCTCCTGCAGCAGCTGCACGGCTTCGAGGTTCTCCTGGCCGCCGAACTTGTTCGGCACCCATTCGCCGTCCTTGCGGGCGTAGTTGAGGTACAGCATCGAGGCGACACCGTCGACGCGCAGACCGTCGGCGTGGAACTCCTCGAGCCAGTACAGCGCGTTGGCGACGAGGAAGTTGCGCACCTGCGGGCGGCCGTAGTCGAAGATGTTCGAACCCCACTCGGGGTGCCAGCCCTTGCGCGGGTCCGGGTGCTCGTAGAGCGCCTGGCCGTCGAAACGGGCGAGCGCCCACTCGTCGGTGGCGAAGTGGCCGGGAACCCAGTCGAGGATGACGCCGATGCCCTCCTGGTGGAGGCGGTCGACGAGGAACTTGAAGTCGTCCGGGTCGCCGAAGCGGCTGTTCGGAGCGTAGTAGCTCGTGACGTGGTAGCCCCAGCTCGGCGGGTACGGGTGCTCCATCACGGGCATGAACTCGACGTGCGTGAAGCCCAGATCCTTGACGTAGTTGACGAGGTGCTCGGCCATCTCGCGGTAGCTGAGCCCCTGACGCCACGAACCGAGGTGCACCTCGTACGTCGACATCGGGCCGTGGTGCGCGTTCGTCTCGGCGCGCTTCGTCATCCACGCGTCGTCGTTCCACTCGTAGTGCGAGCTCGTCACCTTCGACGCCGTCGCGGGCGCCGTCTCCGCGAGGCGCGCCATCGGGTCGGCCTTCGCGCGACGCACGCCGTCGCTGCACAGGATCTCGAACTTGTACGCGGTGCCCTCGCGCACGTCGGGGACGAACAGCTCCCACACGCCCGACTCCCCGAGCGTGCGCATGCCGTGGCCGACACCGTCCCAGTGGTTGAAGTCGCCGACGACGCGCACGGCCTTGGCATTGGGCGCCCAGACGGCGAACGCGGTGCCCGTGACGTCACCCTTGATGCTCGGGTAGGTGCGCACGTGGGCGCCGAGGACGTTCCACAGCTCTTCGTGGCGCCCCTCGCCGATGAGGTGGAGGTCGATCTCGCCGAGGGTCGGCATGAAGCGGTACGGGTCGTCGCCGCGGTGCTCGCTGCGGTCGTCATACGTCGTGATGACGCGGTAGTCGGGCATGTACTCACCCGCAATCGCGCCGGCCCAGATGCCGTCGTGCTCGTGCGTGAGCTCGAGCACAGTCTCGCCCATGTCGATGACGACGCCACGCGCCATCGGGCGCACGACGCGGAACGTGATGACGCCGTTCTCGACATGCGCGCCGAGCACACGGTGCGGGTCACGGTGCTCACCGGCGACGACGGCGTCGAGTTCGCTCACCTCGACGCGCGACGGCGTGACGGCGGGCGAGGCGGCGCCGAGGGCGCTCGCGTCGGTGGTAGAAGCGTCGCTCGTCTCACCGGCGGCGCTCAGGCCACCGCCAGAACCCGCGTCGCTCGCGGCCGCCTCGGGCTTGTCTCCCGCAGCCGCGACAGTCGTGTCACCCGTCGCGGGTGCGCCCTGCGGCGCGACGAGCGGAGCGGCGCCGGAAGCGTCGGCATCCTGCGTCGAGACGAGGGGAGCGCCGTTCGTGTCGGACGGGCGCATCGAGGCAGGAGTGGGCGTCGTGCTGTCATCGGAGGTCATGGTGCTCCTTTCCGCGGCGCCGGTGGGCGCGGCGTCGTCCTCGTCGGCGGGCGTCATCGTGGGCGCCTCGCCGTGGGTCGCGGACGAGTCGGTGGAGGTGGTGAGGATGCGGCCGACGGCGTCGGCGGGGATGCTCAACCAGTCGGGGCGGTTGCGGGCCTCGTACGAGCACTCGTAGAGCGCTTTGTCGAGCACGAACAGGTCGAGCAGGTCGCGGTCGACGGCGCCGAGTTCGCTCTCGTAACCGGCGAGGAAGGCGTCCTGAGCGGCGCTGACCCACGCGCGGCGGTCGCCGTCGGCGCCGGCGATCTCGTTCTCGATCGTGCCACCGGCGTAGTCGAACGAACGCAGCATGCCCGCGACGTCGCGCACGGCGACGTCTGGTGCCGAGCGCTCCTCGAGCGGACGCAGTGGCTCGCCCTCGAAGTCGAGCAGGACCCACCCACGCCCGCGTACGTCGAGCACCTGGCCGAGGTGGTAGTCGCCGTGGATGCGCTGGAAGCGCGGCCACTGCGCGCTGCGCCCGGCGTCGATGCGGTGGGCGATCTGCGTGGCGCGCTCCGCGAGCTGCGGCGCGTCGTTGAGGGCCGCTGCCGCTCGCTCGTGCATCTCGTCGACGAGGGCATCGACACGGTCGGTGTCGGCCTCGACGCTCGGCAGCACCTCGGCGAGGGTGCGGTGCACCTGCGCCGTCGTACGACCGAGTTCGCGGGCGCCGTCGGTGAAGTCACGGTTCTCGCGAGCCGCGTCGAGGGCCTCACGCCAGGCGTCCCGCACGTCGGGCAGGAACTCCTGCGCGAACGCGAGGTCCGCGACGAGCTGCTCGCGAGAGTGACGCCCCTCCGTGTACGAACCACTGAGAGATGCCAGCAGCGCCGGCACGTGCGTGTTGCCCGCTCTCGTCAGGGCCCCCGTCACCTCGATGTCGGGGTTGGCGCCGACGTTGAGCACACGGAACAGCTTGGCGATGAGCTGCTCGCCGTCGTCGAGGGTGTAGATGATCGACGTGTTCGACTGCTCGCCACGCAGCACCGTGGCGCTGCGCATCGCGGCGAGATCGGCGCTCTGCGGACCGGGCCGGCCTGCGACGCTCATCTCGACGACACCGTCGCTGCGCTCGGCCTGCGTTCCGCCCGACGCCATCGTCGCGAGCAGGACGGCGGCGAACACCGGGTCGTGCGGGCCGTCGTAGACGTAACGCGTGCCGAGCGCGGAGTGCTCGATCGTGCCGATGAAGGCGTGCTCCAGCTCCGGCGCGCGCTCACCACGGTAGGTGACCGGCACCTGGTAGGTGGTCTCGTGCTCGGCGTCGAGATCGCGCAGGAACATCACCTCGAGGCCGACCTCACCTGCCGGGTCCTCGAAGCGGAAGGCACTCACCTTGCGCAGGTGGGGCTCACGGCCCTTGGCCTGGAACCAGCGCTGCGTCGCCACCCACGGCGTGAGCAGTTCGAGCTTGCCGGGTGACAACGTGGCGCCGGAGTGGATCTCGGCGACCATCAGAGGTCCTTTCCCTCAACGTCCGAGGTGGTGTCGTCCTTGAACTCGTCGAGCACCTCGGAGGCGTTGGCCTCCGGGGTACCGGTCGCGGCGGGCAGCGCGTCGTCGGCGCTGACGTCGGACTCGATCGCCAGCCAGTAGAAGCCGCGCGAACCGAGCATGACGGTGACCGTGCCGTCCTCACCGATCTGACCGAAGCCCTGACCGCCGAAGATGTCGGTGAGCTTCGCGCCGGCGAACTTGGCAGCGACCTGCACCCGGG
Source organism: Dermacoccus sp. UBA1591 (assembly GCF_002322065.1). NCBI lineage: Bacteria > Bacillati > Actinomycetota > Actinomycetes > Micrococcales > Dermacoccaceae > Dermacoccus > Dermacoccus sp. UBA1591. The sequence goes on from NZ_DCNR01000080.1 coordinate 17,080, forward strand.
CGCCCTGCGGGCGCGAGCTCAGGTTGTTGATGCACAGCAGGTGCTTCGTCGTCGTGTTCTCGGCCTTCGCGTCCTCGTCCGACATCGAGCGCGTGAACGCGAGGACGGCGTCGTTGTCGGCCGGGGCGACGACGAAGTCGCCCATGCCGAACGCGGGGTAGCGCGAACGCACCGAGAGCATGCCGCGCGTCCAGTGCAGCAACGACGCGCTCGAGGCCATCTGCGCCTCGACGTTGACGTTGTTGTGGTGGTACACGAGGCTCTGGATGACCGGCAGGTACAACTTGCCCGGGTCGGCCGTCGAAAAACCGGCGTTGCGATCCGGCGTCCACTGCATCGGCGTGCGCACAGCGTCACGGTCGTCGAGCCAGATGTTGTCGCCCATGCCGATCTCGTCGCCGTAGTACAGACACGGCGAGCCGGGCAGCGACAGCAGCAGGGCGTTGATCAGCTCGATCTCGGCGCGACTGTTGTCGAGCAGCGGCGCGAGGCGACGACGGATACCGACGTTGGCGCGCATGCGCGGATCGGGGGAGTACCAGCCGTACATCGCGGCGCGCTCCTCCGGCGTCACCATCTCGAGCGTCAGCTCGTCGTGGTTGCGCAGGAAGGTGCCCCACTGGGTGCCCTTGGGGATCGGGGGCGTTTCGGCGAGGACGTCGATGATGGGCGTCGCCTTCTCCTCGCGCAGCGAGTAGTAGATGCGCGGCATGACGGGGAAGTGGAAGCACATGTGGCATTCCGGTTCTTCCTCGGTGCCGAAGTAGTCGACGACCTCGTGCGGCATCTGGTTGGCCTCGGCGAGCAGGACGCGGCCGGGGTACTCCTCGTCGACCATCCGGCGCAGTTCGACGAGGAACTCGTGCGTCTTCGGGTGGTTCTCGCCGTTGTGCCCCTCCTCCTCGAACAGGTACGGCACGGCGTCGAGGCGGAAGCCGTCGATGCCCATGTCCATCCAGTACCGAACGATGTCGAACATCTCCTCCTGCACGGCCGGGTTCTCGAAGTTGAGGTCCGGCTGGTGGGAGAAGAAGCGGTGCCAGAAGAACTGACGACGCACCGGGTCGAAGGTCCAGTTCGACTCCTCGGTGTCGACGAAGATGATGCGCGCGTCCTCGTACTTCTCGTCCGTGTCGGACCAGACGTAGTAGTCGCCGTACGGGCCTTCCGGGTCCTCTCGGCTCGCCTGGAACCACGCGTGCTGGTCGCTCGTGTGGTTCATGACGAAGTCGGTGATGACGCGGATGCCGCGCGCATGCGCCTGCGCGACGAGCTCCTGGAACTCGGGCAGCGTGCCGAAATCGGGCAGCACCTGCTTGTAGTCGGCGATGTCGTATCCACCGTCGCGCAGCGGCGAGGCGTAGAACGGCGGCAGCCACAGGCAGTCGACGCCAAGCCACTGCAGGTAGTCGAGTCGGGCCATGAGGCCCGAGAAGTCGCCGGATCCGTTGCCCGTCGAGTCGCTGAAACCGCGCACGAGGACTTCGTAGAACACGGCCTTACGGAACCACTGCGGGTCGTGCTTCAGACCCGGCTGGTGCAGACCAAGACCTTGCATGCTCAGAACTTCCTCACGTGGATGATGTGGACGTTTTCGGCGTCCGGCCCGAGCCGGACGAAGTTGTGCTCGCCCCAGTGCCAGGTGGCGTCGCTCAGCAGGTCGTGCGCGACGAACCCTTCGTCCCCGCGTAGTCCGAGCGCGCCCATGTCGAGGTGCACCCAGGTCTCGCGCGTCGCGTGCGGGTCTGTGTTGGCGATGACGATGACCGTGTCCTGGCCGCCGTTGGCGCCGTCACCGATGTCGCGGCTCTTGGAGAAGACGATGAAGTTCTCGTCGTCGACGCCGTGCCAGCGCAGGTTGCGCAGGTGCTCGAGCGCCGGGTGGGCGCGACGGATCTCGTTGAGCCGGCGCAGGTACCAGTCGATCGACTGGCCCTCCTTGGGCCCGCCGGGGGCGTAGTCGGCCCAGCGACGGTCCTTGAACTGGTACTTCTCGTTGTCGTTCTGCTCCTGGGCGCCGGGGCGCGCCACCGACTCCATGAGCTCGTACCCGGCGTAGATGCCGTAGGTCGGCACGAGCGTGGCAGCCAGCGCCGCGCGCAGCTTCCAGGCCGCCGGGCCGCCGTACTGCATGTACGGCGTGAGGATGTCGTGCGTCGTCGGCCAGAAGCTCGGACGCATGTAACTCGCCGTGTCGCCGATGAGTTCGTCGAGGTACTCGCGGATCTCCCACGGCTGGTGGCGCCAGGCGTAGTACGTGTAGCTCTGCTGGAAGCCGATGCGGCCGAGGTTGTGCATCATCGCGGGCTTCGTGAAGGCCTCCGCGAGCCAGATCACCTCGGGGTGGTCCTTCGCGACGTCGGCGATCAGCCACTGCCAGAACTCGACGGGCTTCGTGTGCGGGTTGTCGACGCGGAAGATCGTGATGCCGTGGTCGATCCACACCTGGATGACGCGACGCACCTCGGCGTAGATGCCGGCCGGGTCGTTGTCGAAGTTGAGCGGATAGATGTCCTGGTACTTCTTCGGGGGGTTCTCCGCGTAGGCGATCGTGCCGTCGCTGCGCGTGGTGAACCACTCCGGGTGCGAGGTGACCCAGGGGTGGTCGGGCGCGCACTGCAGCGCGATGTCGAGCGCCACCTCGAGGCCCAGTTCGTTCGCGCGGGCGACGAACGCGTCGAGGTCGTCGAAGTCACCGAGCGACGGCTCGATGGCGTCGTGACCGCCGTCCTTCGACCCGATGGCGTACGGCGAACCAGGATCCTCCGGGCCAGCCGTCAACGTGTTGTTCGGGCCCTTGCGGTTGACCTCGCCGATCGGGTGGATCGGGGTGAGGTAGACGACGTCGAAACCCATGTCGGCGACGGCGGGCAGACGCTCGGCGGCGGTGCGCAGCGTGCCCGAGACCCACTTCTGCGTCTCCTCGTCGAAGTGAGCACCCTCGGAGCGGGGGAAGAACTCGTACCACGCGCCCGTCAGCGCCAGCTTGCGCTCGACGAGCCAGGGGTAGTCGCGGCTGGGGGAGACGAAGTCGCGCAGCGGCAGCCGCTCGAGCACGTCCTTGACCTCGGTAGACGTGCCGGCCGCGAGACGCTCGTCGTCGCTGCGCGAGGTGTCGCGCAGGGTCGTGACGGCGTCGCGCAGGACGCGCTCGTCAGCATCGTCGTAGGTGTTGGTCGCACACGCGCGCTCGAGCACACGGGCGCCCTCTTCGAACATGACCTCGACGTCGACACCCGCGGCGACCTTGATCGTCGCGTCGTGATCCCACGTCCCGTACGGGTCGCTCCAGCCCTCGACACGGAAGTGCCAGACGCCCTCGTGGTCGGCTTCGACCTCGCCCGTCCACAGGTCGAGCCCCGGGTTCACGCACGTCATCGTGACGATGCGCTCGGCGCCGTGCGGCGACGTCATGACGAGGGAGGCGTTGACGGCGTCGTGACCCTCGCGGAACACGGTGGCGCGCACCGTGAACGGCTCGTCGACGACCGACTTCGTCGGCAGGTTGCCGCAGTCGACGATCGGCATGACGTCGGTGACGGGGATGCGGCCGATGCCGCGCGGTGCGTCATCCGCGCGCGCGACGGTGGGTGCGTGCGCGTGCGGTTCGGGACGCTTCTCCTCGGTGTCGGGCGTGTAGCGGCCGGTCTCGGGCGAGGAACTCGCCGGGGTGGACGCGGCGGGTGCGCCCAGGTCGTCGTCACTGGCCGACGTGGCAGTGAGATCTGACGTCAGGGGCTCTGAGTCGGGGAACGGGGGCATCTCACCTGGCTGAGAAACTGTCACGTCCGTCACGCTACCCAATGCCACCGACAACCGCCTCCCGGCGGCGATTTCGTGGACAGTGACACGCGCCGCGAGGTGACGGCGACTGCGTCGTAGGGCTGGTACTCATCCGCGGGACTACGATGTTCGGGTGTTTCTGCCGTTGACCGTCGCGCTGCTCGTGACGACGTGCGTCCTCGCCCTGCTGGCCCTCGTCGCCACCGTCCGCGCACGCCCGATCGACAACCCGATGTTCTACCTGACGATCGCCATCGAGGTTCTTCTCGCCATCCAGTTGATCGTCGGCATCGCGACGTCGGCTTCGGCGGATCCGCACATGAACGTCGGCGTCTTCATCGCCTATCTCGTCGGTCTGATCTTCGTGCTGCCCGTCGCCGGGTTCTGGGCCATCGCCGAACGCGAATCGCGCTGGGGTACAGGGGTGCTCCTCGTCGGCGCCGTCGGCCTCGCCGTCATGATCGGCCGCCTCGTGCAACTGTGGAACGGACACGCCTGATGCCTGAAGCCCCTCGCAAGACCACGAACGCACTTCCTGACGGCGCGTCACCCGTCACCCCCGGCGCGGCGTATTCGACGCCGCCGACGCCCGACGAGTCGGGTTCGCGCGGGCGCGTCAACACCGGGCCGGGGCGCATGCTCGTCGCCGTCTACGGGTTGTTCGCGCTCGCCGCGACGGGGCGCTCGATCATGCAGATCGCGCAGTCGTTCGACAAGGCGCCCGTGCCGTACCTGCTGTCGGCGCTCGCCGCCGTCATCTACATCGTTGCGACGGTGGCGCTCGCGCGCGGCAACCACGCGTCCGTGCGCCTCGCACGGGCGACGATCACCTTCGAGCTCGCCGGAGTTCTCATCGTCGGATTGTGGAGTGTCCTGCAGCCCAGCGCCTTCCACGACAAGACGGTGTGGTCGCACTTCGGCCAGGGCTACGGCTTCGTCCCGCTCATCCTGCCGATCGTCGGCCTGTGGTGGCTGCGCCGCAACGCCACCCGCTGAACCTGCGCCATCCCGGTCACGCTGCGTCCGCGGTCGCGTTCCGTGACGGACGAGCGCCCGCAGCCGAATCACTTGTTGCTCGTTGCGTCAGTCAGGACCGACTCGGCGCGCACTGAGTGACTCGCCCGCGCCGAGCATCGGCCCCGATGCCGGCGACCTGCGACAAATCGTTCACCCGTCCCACCGGCGTCGCGAAAGACTGCCTCCATGAAGAAGTCGCGCATCACCTGGGTCGATGTGCCCGAGCCCGTGACGTCGTGGGTCGAGCGGGAACTGGGTTCGCAAGTCGTCGAGTGGCGCTCGCAATCCGGGGGCAGGTCGCCCGGAACGGCCGACCGTCTCGTGTGCGCCGACGGCTCGCGCGCCTTCCTCAAGGCCGTCCATCCCAGCCTCAACCCCGTCACGCCGGGCCTCTACCGCGACGAGATCCGGGCGGCCGAGTTGCTCGGGCCGGACGTGCCCTGTGCGCACCTGCGCGCCTCGTTCGACGACGGCACGTGGGTGGCGCTCCTGTTCGAGTACATCGAGGGTCGGCTTCCTCATGCGCCATGGCGGGAGGCGGAGTTGCGAGCCGTGCTCGATGCGCTCGACGCGCTCGCTGCTGCGACGACGCCGCTGGTCGTCGCGGAGCTGCCCACGGCTCGCGAGGTGTACGGAGTGGATTTCGCTCGCTTCGGCGAGCTGACGACTGACGACGACCTCGACGATTGGGTCCGCTCGCGCCTGGAGGATCTGGCGTCGTCGTGACGACAGATAGGGGTTGTGGAGATTCGCGCTTCTTGGAGCGCGTTTCTCCTCGACCCCTTCCGGGAGCTCAGCCGCGCGACGGCGTGAGCACGAGCATCGAGGGGCCATCGGCGGCGAACGTGCCACCGTCGGCGACAAACTGGCCCTCTGGCGGCGGCGACGGCTGCGCCGAATCCCACACGACGCTCCAGCCGCCCCCGTCCGGTGACGGCGGCAACGCCACCGATGCAGCGTCGAGCGCCCCGTGCAGGACGAGCAGGACCGACTCGTCGTGCGTGTCACCACCGTCGAAGAACGCCTGCAGCGTGCGCGTCGAGGGGCACGTCCACTCGGCGTCACTCAGCCCAACCCCGGCCGCGGAGAACCAGCGCACGTCAGGCTCACCCATCACGGTGCGGGAGCCGGGATAGAAATCGGGATGGCGCAGCACGCCGAAGCGGCGCCGCAGGGCGAGCAGGTGCCGCGTCGTCGCGAGCAGATCACGCTGGGCGGGGGAGTGATTCCAGTCGACCCAGCCGATCGGCGAATCCTGGCAATAGGCGTTGTTGTTGCCATGCTGCGTTCGAGCGAACTCGTCGCCTGCGGTCAGCATCGGCACGCCGGCCGACAGCAGCAACGTGCCGAGCATGTTGCGCATCGAGCGCAGTCGTCGGGCTGCGAGATCCGCTGCCACATCGCCCGCACCACCCGAGCCGCTCCCGGCGGCGGCGTCTGACGTCGGCTCACCACCCGACTCGTCGACCGCGTCACCCGGCCAACCCTCGACACCGTGATTCCACGACCGGTTGTCACTCGTGCCGTCGCGGTTGTCTTCCCCGTTG
>NZ_DCNR01000079.1:0-9948 GCF_002322065.1 Dermacoccus sp. UBA1591
CAGCAACTCGTCCGTGACGGGCGCCATGCGTCGGGAGAGCGACAGGCTCGTCTGCAGCTTGTCGAGCTCGTCGAGGTAGTGATCGAGCGCCGTCTCCGCGGCACGGCGTGTGGCGTAGGCGACGACGTCACCCGTGACGTTGGGGTTGCCGTCACGGTCGCCACCGATCCACGAACCAGCCTGCAGCACAGGATCATCCGCGATTCCAGCGCCCGGGAGCAGGGCCGCGAACGCGTCACGCAGCTCGGCGTTGAGCGTCGGCATCACCTCGAAGAACGCGGCGTCGTACCAGCGCAGGCCCGCGTCGATCTCGTCGATGATCGTGATCTTGCTCAGCCGGATGAGGGCCGTCTGCCACAGCGTCAGCACCCACAGCTTGATCTGGCGCAGGTTCTCCGCATCCTCGCTCGGGTCGAGCTGCATGCGCGTGCGCTCCCGCATGAGGCGCTTGATGTGGCTCTGCGCCTCGAAGACGGTGCGGCGGCGCGTCTCCGTCGGGTGCGCCGTGATGACGGGAACGACGGTGGCGCCCGCCAGCCGCTCGGAGGCCGTGTCACCGTCGATATGGGCGCCGGCGAGCTTGCGGAAGGTCGCCGCGAGCGAGCCGTCCTGCGGATCCTCCCCCGCCGCGACGTGAGCGGCGCGGCGACGCTCACGGTGCAGATCCTCCGCGATGTTCGCGAGCAACGCGAAGTGGCTGAACGCTCGGATGACGTGGAGGGCGTCGCGCGTCGACAGCCCCGTCAGCGTGTCGCCGAACGACGCGCGGTCGACCTCCTGACGACGGACCCCGAACGCCCTGACCCGGGCGTCCTCGACGAGGCCGAAGACGCGTTCACCCTCGTGCTCGCGGATGACGTCACCGAGCAACCCGCCGAGCAGACGGATGTCGTCGCGCAGCGGCTCGGTGGCCGAGCGGTCCGCGTCAGTGGTCGTGAAGTGCAGAAGTTCTGACATGTTCGCCAGTATGCCGAGGACGGCCCCCGCGTTTCAGCGGCGTCCAGGCCGTGTCACACGCTCGAAACACGCTTGCGCCACGGCGTGTTCGAGCTCGGGGGATGCGGCGATGACCTGACGTGCACGAAATGGCGCGGCTGGGCCCTGCGTTCGCCGCGCGATGCAGCCCTCAGGCCGTGACGCGACGCCGGTACGCGAGCACCATGGCGGTCGCCGTCAGTGTGCCGACGATGGCGACGACGAACACGGTGTGGATGTTCGAGACGTCGAGGACGGTCGCTCCGAGGGCGGCTCCGCCGGCGATCGCGAAGTTGAAGATGCCCGAATCGAGCGCTGCGGCGGGCTCGGCGTAGGGCCCGGCGCTCGTCAGTACCCAGTGCTGCAGCACGACGGCCATCGCGCCACCGAACAGTCCCCACACGCCCATCGCGAGGGCCGCGACGGCGGGGGTTCCCGAGAGCATGAGGCCCGCGATGCCGGCCGTCATGCCGCACGTGACGAGCAGCAGCGCGAACATCGGGCGACGTCGCATGATGGGCGCTGAGCCGACGTTGCCGAACAACCCGGTGATGCCCATGACGAGCAGCATCGCGCCGACACCCGCGGGGCTGACGTGCGCGAACTCCTGCAGCGCAGGGCTCGCGTAGGTGTACGCGCAGAACTGCGCGACGACGAGCACCGCCGTCACGAGCAGCGCGAGACGCACCGGGCCGATCGACCAGGCGCGGCGGTACCCGTCGGTCGTGAACTTCTCGTCGACGAGCACACTCGGCACGAGGAACCACAGCGCGACGGCAATGACGAAGCAGAACGCGGCGAGCGCGTAGAACGCGACGTGCCACGTCCACGTCGTGCCGAGCCACGTGCCGATCGGCACGCCGAGGATCGTCGCTCCCGACGCCCCCGCGAACGCGACGGTGGTCGCGAGCGCCGCGCGTTCGTGCGCGACGATGCGGGAGGCGACGATGGCGATGAGCGCCCAGAACACGCCGATGCCGAGCCCGGCGCACAAACGCGCGACGAGGTAGACGGCGACGTTCGTGGCCATCCCGGACGCCGTGGTCGCGGCCGCGACGACGAGCAGTGCCGTGAAGAGCACGACGCGACGATCGAGGGTGCCGATGGCGAGTGACGTCGACAATCCCATGACACCGGCGACGGCGCCGGCCAGCGTCACGCCGAGGCCTACGGCTCCTTCGGAGGCGCCCAGGTCGTCGCTGATCAGGGTGAGGACGCCGATCGGCAGCTCCTCGACCGTCACCATCGCGAAGATGCCGAGGGCGAGCACGACCACCCCCGGCCACCCTGACGCCCGCAGACCCCTGTGCTCGTTCATCGCCCTCCTTCGACAAGATGGCCGCCCCACAGGATCGGGGGCGGCAGATGAATTCCCAGTTTCTCAGACCTGGCGCTCTTGGCGAATCGCTGCACATCTGGGCGTCAACACCCGCCCCATCTGCGATTCCTGTCCCCATCCGCGATTTTCGTCCACATCTGCGATCCAGCGACCCAACGGCGATTCACGGACACATGTGACCGATAAGCGTCGTTGGGTAGGGGCTGATCGGGACCCAGGTGTCGCGCTCGCCGCCCGGCCCGGCTCCGCGCGGTGTCGGCGACGTGCCCGACGTCGAGGACGGCGATGCTTGACGCGCGGGGTGGATGCGTCACGATGGAGGGGAACATCCATTCCCGAGACGTAGGACGCACCGTGACGGCGCCATCAGCCTCCTCCACCACATCAGCCCCCGACGGCTGGAACGCCTCCGTCGCCGCGAACCCCGACGGCGGCGCATTCTTCCAGCTCGCGGAGTTCGCCGAGATCAAGGCCGACGCCGGGTGGAGGCCCCGCTTCGTCGACGCGGGCGGGGTCGCCGTCATGGTGCTCGAGCGGATCGTCCCGCCGCTGGGGCGGCTGTGGTACGTGCCGCAGGGCCCCGGGCTGGCGGAGGGCAGCGACCCGTCGGGCGTGCTGACGGCGCTTGCCGCGCAGGCGAAGAAGCGCCTCGTCTTCGCGATCAAGTTCGAGCCGCAGCTCGTCGATTCACCCGAGAACCGGGCGGCGCTCGAGGCCGCGGGCGCTCACCGCACGACCGACGTCCAGCCCACGTTCTCGACGGTGTGGCTCGACATCCGGCCCGACGCCGAGACCCTGCTCAAGGGCTTCGACTCGAAGGCGCGCTACAACATCCGCCGCGCCGTCAAGGACGGCGTGACGACCGCCGAGGTGCCGATCGACGACGCCTCGTGCCGCACGTTCTACGACCTGTTCGTCAAGACGGCCGAGGGGCGTTTCGTCATCCGCCCCTACGAGTACTACCGCACGTTCTGGCAGACGTACGGGCGCGACGGCCGCGGCGCCTTCTTCTTCGCCTACTACGAGGGTGAGGTCATCTCGGCAGACTTCGTCATGATCAACGGCCACCTCGCGAGCCGCAAGGACGCGGCGTCGGTGCCCGTCAAGAAGGTGCGCGGCGCCGCGGCGCTTCTCGTGCTCGACACGATCAAGGCGCTCAAGGAGCGCGGCGTCACCGACTACGACCTGTGCGGCGCCCCGCCCTCGGATCGCGCCAAGGACGAGACGCACCCGCTCTACGGCGTCGGACAGTTCAAGACGGGGTTCAACAAGGAGATCACCGACTACGTCGGCACCTGGCTGCTGCCCGTGATGCCGCTGCAGGCGAAGGCGTGGGAGGCCGGCGTCGAGAAGGCTGTGCGCAAGGCCCACTTCGTCGTGAAGAAGACGCCGTACTTCTGATCGGCGCCCGCGCATTCTGCGATTCGGGGTGAGATGCCTCGCGGGGCGAGAATAGGCCACGATGAATGCCCTCTTCGACCTCGACGCCATCGGACGCGGGCTGCCCTTCGCGACGGCCACCGCTGAGTTGACGCGCGCTCTCGACGCGGGCGCGTGCGTCGTCCAGGCCCCGCCCGGCACGGGCAAGACGACGCTCGCGCCGCCGCTCGTCGCGAACTGGCTCGCTGAGCGAGGCGACGCATGGCGCGACGTCGACACCGCAGCGGCCCGTGGAGCGACGCCCGGCCGAGCGGGCCGCGTCATCGTCACCCAGCCGCGCCGCGTCGCCGTACGCGCTGCCGCACGCCGTCTGGCACAGCTGACGGGGACGCGTCTCGGTGACATCGTCGGCTACGCAGTGCGCGGCGAATCCCGTTCGAGCGCAGCGACACTCGTCGAGTTCGTCACGCCCGGTCTGCTCGATCGGCGCCTGCTCGCCGACCCCGAACTGACGGGCGTCGGCGCCGTCATCCTCGACGAGGTGCATGAGCGCTCGATCGAATCCGACGTCGCGTTCGGCCTGCTCGCCGACGTACGCGCGCTGCGTGACGATCTCGTCGTCGTCGCGATGTCAGCGACGCTCGACGCACCGCGTTTCGCCGATCTCCTCGCCGCGACCACCACGTCGGGTGAGGCACCCCTCGTCGATTGCCCGTCTGCGCTGCACCCGCTCGACGTGCGATGGGCGCCGTTCGACTCGCCCCGCCTCGACGCGCGCGGCGTCACCCGGGCCTTCCTCGAGCACGTCGCGCGCATCACGACCCGCGCGCTGGATGATGCCGACACTCATGCCGGCGGGCGTGGCACTGCCGCAGCGACGGACGCCGTCGCCAACTTGGCCGGCTTGCGGGGCTGCGACGCGCTCGTCTTCCTCCCAGGTGCGCGCGAGGTGTCGATCGTCGCCGAGCAGGTGCGGCAACTGCGCCCCGAACTCGACGTGCTCGAACTGCACGGGCGCATCGACGCTGCCGAGCAGGATCGCGCGACGGCCGGTCGCGGACCCGGCGAACCGCGCCGCGTCGTCGTCTCCACCGCCCTCGCGGAGTCGTCACTGACGGTGCCCGGCGTGCGCCTCGTCGTCGACGCCGGGCTCTCGCGCGAACCTCGACGCGACGTCGCGCGCGGCATGAACGGCCTTGTCACCGTGGCGTGTTCGCGCGCCAGCGCGGTGCAGCGTGCCGGCCGTGCGGCCCGTCTCGGGCCCGGCATGGCGGTGCGTTGCTACGACGAGCAGACGTTCGCGCGCATGCCCGAGCATGTCACGCCCGAGATGGCGACGAGCGACCTCACCGACGTCGCCCTGACGTTCGCGGCGTGGGGCACGCCGGGCGGCACCGGGCTTTCCCTGCCGACGCAACCACCTGCGCCCGCCCTGCGCGAGGCGACGCACACCCTCGTCGGCCTGGGCGCGCTCGACGCTGACGGTCGCATCACCGCCCTCGGCAGGACGCTCGTCGAGGTACCCGCCGACCCGCGGCTCGCCCGCGCCTTGCTCGTCGCGGCCGAGCGAATCGGCGCCCGATCGGCCGCGGAGTACGTCGCTGCACTCGCCGACGACGTCCGCTCGAGGGACGCCGACCTCGACCACGCGATCGCCGAGCTGCAGGGGGCGGCCCGTTCGAGGTGGGTGCGCGAGAGCGAACGCCTCACGCTCGTCGTCGCGGCCGGCTCGAACGACGCCGCCGCCACCCCGGACCCCGGGTGGGCGCCCGGACACGCCGCGGCATCTCGACGGGCTCGCTCCGTGGACGCCGAGACCGAGAGCGACGCCGGTCTCGTCATCGCTCTTGCGTATCCGGAACGCGTGGCGCATCGCGTCGCCGAGGGCGTCTACCTCACGGCGTCGGGAACCCGTGCGGGGCTAGACGATTCACCGTTGACCGAGTGTGAGTGGTTGGCTGTCGCGGACGTCGCGCGTTCCGATGGTCGCGCCGCGCGTGGGACGGGCGCCGTCATCCGGTTGGCGGCCCCGATCACTCGACAGATCGCGGAGGACGCAGCGGCGCACCTGCTCGTCGACGAGGTGCGCGCGACGTGGGACGCGACCTCCGGCAAGATCGTGGGGCGGCGTGTCAAGGCGCTCGGCGCGATCGAGTTCTCGGCGACACCAACGTCCCCGACGCCGGAAGTGGCGCGACAAGCCGTCGCGAATGCTCTTGCAGCGCAGAGGCTTTCGTTGCTGACATGGAGCGATGCTGCAGCGGCGCTGCGACGTCGTCTGGCTTTCCTGCACCACCACCTCGCCGACCCGTGGCCCGCGATGGACGACGACACACTGCTCGCCCGACTCGACGAATGGCTCGCCCCGGAGCTCGACCGCCTCGCCCGTGGGGGGAAGCTCGCCTCCATCGACCTGACGGAACCGCTGCGTCGCCTGCTGCCCTGGCCCGAGGCGACACGTCTCGACGAGTTGGCACCCGAGCGGCTGCGTGTGCCCAGCGGCTCCAGCGTGCGCATCACCTACCCACCTCTCGACGAACCGGGCGGCCCGCCCATCGTCGCAGTGAAACTGCAGGAGTGCTTCGGGCTGACGCAGACCCCGCGCCTCGCCGACGGGCGCGCACCTGTGCTGTTCCACCTGCTGTCGCCTGCGCAGCGACCCGTCGCCGTCACCGACGACCTCGCCTCGTTCTGGGCCGGGCCCTACGCGGGCGTGCGCGCCGACATGCGCGGCCGCTACCCGAAGCATCCGTGGCCCGAGGACCCTCTCACACACGTCGCGACGGCGAAGACGAAGAACCGCCTCTGACGCCCGGCGGCACTTCGGAGGCACAATCCTGCATGGCCGAGTTGCAGTCCCCCAACTCCCAACTCGAGGGGCACAATCCTGCATGGCTGAGTTGCAGTCCGCAACTCACCGGCCGACAGCCTCAACCCGCCTGGCGACGCCGCAGCTCTGACGTCCGCGTCACGCCGGCGCAGCCGTCACTCCTCGTGCAGCCACTCGTCGAGCACGCGGGTGGCGAACGGCAGCATGATGTAGGTCATGAGCGGCGTGAGGATCGACGTCTGGATCAGCGTGCGCAACACGACGTGCAGGCTCGCGATGTGCGGCTGCAGCAGGTAGGCGGCAAGCACCGACATCGGGAAGAACACCGCCCAGATCATCGTGGCCTGCTTCCACCGCGGCGGCGCGAGACGACGGCCGGGCGCGGGCGCTTCGCCGGGCAGGACGACGTCACTGCTGTGCGACGGCTCGTCGAACCATCCCTCGATGCCGACGCGCTTCTCGCCGCGGGTGTGCTGCACGATGTCCGCACCGAACGACAACCACCAGGCGCGCTCGGGGCTGCGATCCCACGCGTCGAGGCACGCCTGATTGCGGAAACGACACAGCATGTGCCATTCCTGCGAGTTGCTCGACGAGCGCACCCACCCGGTGCCGAGGAAGCCCTCGAACTTCTCCGCCATCGCCATGCCGGCATGCACCCAGGCCAGCACCTGAGTCTCGTTGTCGGTGCTCATGTGGCGCGTGAACGACACCGTCACGGGCGCCTCGTCAGGCGCGGTCGGCGCGGCAGCGACAGCATTCGTCATACCCGTCATCGTCGGGCATGCACGGCGCAGACAACGAACCGAACCGGTGTCACATGCGTCACGCCGACGACGCTCGCCGCCCAGGCAGCACGCCCCTGGGCACCCGCGCCGCCCACCCTTATCACCCCCACGACGATCGGCGCTCGCCGCCCGCGCGGCGCACCTCAGATGTTCATCTCGTCCGCCCTCGTCACGGGGGCATCGCACACGAAACCCCGGCATACGTACGCCGTCGTCTGGCCGTCGACCGCAGGGCGATCTGCCAGCAACGGCACCCCGCCGGCGTCGGCAGCGCCACGAACACGCACCAACCCCGGACCCGTCGAACGCCAGGCGCGCAGCCACATCTCATCCGCCTCGGCCGCATCAAGCGGCCCATCGCCGGACCCCGCAGCCGCACCCCCATCCGCAGGGTCGACGACGGCGACCTGCACCGGCCCCGCAGCGAGCGCCTCCGCCGCAGCGAGCGCCCAGCCGGCGAACCGCGGGTTCGACGCCATCACACCCACGAGGCCGGACAGGCAGGCAAGAGCTCGCACGCGGTAATCGCCGTGCCCCGTCAGAGCGAACGCCATGACGTACGCCGAGGCGAGCGACGACGCGCCGCACGGTTCGGCGTTGTCGCCGTCGGAGCGCGGCCTGATGAAGAGCTGCGACGCGTCCGACCCCGTGTCGTACACGGTGTCGCCGTCGAAGAACAGGCGCGCCGCGTCGTCGAGCAGACCGATCGCCACCTCGGCATGGCGCGTCTCGCCATTCGCCTGATGCAGCACCAGCAGCCCCTCGGCGAGGTTGCCGTAGTCATCGGCGCAGGCGAGCGCCTCGCTCACCCGGCCTTTGAGCGACGCCCGCCGCAACCGGCCGTCGACGACGTGGGTCGCGAGCACGACGTCAGCCGCCTCCCGCGCCGCCGCCACCCACGAGGGTTGTTCGAGGATCATCCCGGCCTCGGCGAGCGCGGCGATGGCGAGGCCGTTCCATGACGTGACGACCTTGTCGTCACGGGCCGGCTGCGGGCGCTCGGCCCGCACCGAGCGCAGCCTGGCCCGAACGTCTGACCACCACGCGTCCGGGGAGCGGTCACCCAGCACCTCGGGCGAGAAAAGCTCGGCGGGGTCACGACGCAGCTGCAGGGTCGAGCGGCCGTCTTCGAACGTGCCGTGACGGGTGACGCCGAGAAGCTCAGCGGCGCGCGCGCCGTCGCTGCGGCCCAGCACCTCGACGAGCTCCTCCGCGTTCCATACGTAGGTGAGGCCTTCGACGCCGTCGGTGTCAGCATCGAGCGCGGAGGCAAACGCCCCCTCACTGGTGCCGAGGCGCCGCATGATGAAGTCGGCCGTCTCGTAGGTCACGCGACGCGCCCAGTCGTCGCCGGTCGCGCGCCACAGATGCGCGTACACCCGCAGCAGTTGCGCGTTGTCGTACAGCATCTTCTCGAAGTGCGGCACGACCCAGTCGGCGTCGACGCTGTAGCGCGCGAACCCTCCGTCGAGCTGGTCGTACATGCCACCGCGCGCCATCGCCTCGCCCGTGCGGCGAGCCATCGCGAGGGCGTCCGCGTCGCCCGTGCGGGCGTGGTGACGCAGCAGGTGCTCGAGCGTCATCGACGGCGGGAACTTGGGCGCGCCACCGAAGCCGCCCCGGCTGTCGTCGAACTGGCGACGCAGGCCGACGACGGCACGCGTCAGATCGACCCCCACGAGCTGTCGCTCAGCCCGATCGCCCTGCCCGAGCAGGTCATCTCCCCCAGGCCCCAAACCCGTCGCGTCGGCACGCGAGCGCGTCTGCATCGCCTCGACGATGGAACGCGCTGCTCCCTCGACGCGCGCCCGATCGTCACGCCACAACTCACCGATCGAGTGCAGCAGCGACGAGAACTGCTCACGCGGGAAGTAGGTTCCGGCGTAGAAGGGCTCACCGTCCGGCGTCAGCAACACCGTCATCGGCCAGCCGCCGTGCCCGGTGAGCGCCTGCGTGACGTTCATGTAGACAGCGTCGACGTCGGGGCGCTCCTCACGATCGACCTTGACGGCGACGAACCCCTTGGCGAGCTGCGCCGCAATGGCTGCGTCCTCGAACGACTCGTGCGCCATGACGTGGCACCAGTGGCACGCCGCGTAGCCGACGGACAGCAGCACGGGCACGTCACGATGTCGCGCCTCGGCGAACGCCTCGTCTCCCCATTCGTGCCAGTCGACGGGGTTGTCGGCGTGCTGACGCAGGTAGGGGCTCAGCGAGGCAGCGAGTCGGTTGGCCATGACCCCAAGCTAGGACCCGACACCGACAACCGCGTCATCCCAAGGGATTCAGCATGCAGAGCGCCCCCGTCACGATCATCACGTGAAGGGGGCGCACATCGTCAGGTATCCGGTTCAGGCGGCCCGCGACAACTCGGCCGCCGGCTCGAGCGCCGCGACGGGCGCCTCGTCGGTCTCAGCGTCCGGCGTGACCATGACGTCGTCGAACATCCGTGTCTCGACTCCCGCCATCACGAAGACGAGAACGAACATGGTCACGACGACGAGAACGGCCAGACCCAACGCTGCTCCAAGGCTCATGCCTCCACCCTGACAGGTTTGCGCTCATAGCGGAACCCCGACGCGCGGCGGGGGATGGTTGCATTGACATATGTCACATTCGCCGGAGCCCGGGCGGCC
>NZ_DCNR01000079.1:10156-18133 GCF_002322065.1 Dermacoccus sp. UBA1591
TCGACGTCGTCGAGCAGCCGGTGGGTCTCGTCGATGACGCGCTGCACGCCCGCCTCGGAGATCAACCCCAACTCGTGAGCCTTGGCGGCCGCACCGACGTAGGTGTCGACCACCCAGATCCCCTTCGCGGCGAGTTCGGCGCGGCGTCCGGCATCCAGGGCCACGACGTCGTGGATGAAGACGGCCTTGACGACGTCACCGTGCGCCTGCAAGATCTGCTCGCCGACGGCGATGTCCCCCTGCCCCGAATCGCCGACGAACACGAGGTCGTACTCGGGAAACAAGGTCGCGTAGTGCGCGATGTTGGCGACCTTCTTCGCGGCCATCGCGTCGTGCGTCGCGAGATGGAAGATGCTGCCCGTCATGATCGACAGATCCGCGAACCCGGCCTTGGTGAGTGACTCGCGGCTGTAGCTCTTCATCAACCCCAGGGCATCCGCAGGCCGCGCCGTGACGAACGTCAGGTCACCGCGCGAGAGCGGCGCGTCACGAGGTCCGAGGTCGAGTGCTTCGTAGAACGCGATGATGCCCGGGATGACGGTTCCGCGCGGGTAACGCGTCTCGTGGATCTTCGCCAGGGCGGTGTCGTCGATGTCGGACAGGGTCTTCGCCTGCCGCTCACCCTCGAGCGACGAGGACGCGGCGAAGTGGTCGAGAATCTCGGCGCGGATGGCGTCGTCGTCGATGTCGGCGAAGACGAGACCCTCCAGATCGTGTCGGCCCTTCGCGAGGTTGAGCGTGTTCTTCAGGTGCGTCAGGTCGTTGCCCGTGTGGGCGAGCAGCATGTCACGGATCGCGCCCTCCATCGCAGCCGACGTCGCGCCGCCCTGCATCCCGTGGATGACGGCGACCTGCGCCGCCATGCTCAACTCGTGACGCCTCGTGCGGGTGAGCAACTCGATGAGGGCGGTCGCGTTGTCGGGGCCGATGAGGCGGTCGTCCATGTCGTCGAACAGCTTGGCCGCGTCGACGTTCTCGAGGACGTCGTTCAGCTCCGCGCCGGGCGCCTCGCGCAGCAGCGTGAGGATCTGCTTCTCATCACGTCGCCCCGTCGGGCCGTCGAGAAGGGAGTTGACGAGATCGAGCGTGACACCCACGAGGCCTCCCCTGGCCGAACGGCTGACGGCAGCCGATCACGGCGCCGCCCGGGCGCACCACGCCCGCGACGACAGCCTATCGAGCCTCGACGCGGCGCCCCGCACCTCACCGGCGCACCTCACCGACACACCGCGCGGGATACTCGCCCGCCCGCGAGTTCGGCGTGCCACAGTGAGTGCATGAGCGACACCATCACCGTGAAGAAGAACACCGAGACCCACCGCTACGAGGGTTTCCTCGACGACGAGCAGGTCGGGTTCGCCGACTACCGCGAGGACGGCGACGTCGTCACGATGCCGCACACGATCGTGCCGGAGCGCTTCGGTGGCCGCGGTTTCGCGAGCCAGATCGTCCGTTTCGCGCTCGACGACGTGCGCGCGGCCGGCAAGAAGGTCGACCCGGTCTGCCCGTACGTCGCGTCGTGGATCGACAAGCACCCCGACTACGCGGACGTGCGCGTCACGGCCTCCTGAGCGGGCGGTTCGTGGCCCCAACGGCGCGCGAACACCGCGAGGTCCTCGACACCACGCGTCGACGACGCCGTCGGCGCGTGCAATACGTGCGCGCCACCGACCCATGCCATGGACAGCCCGGCCTGCTCGGCGCGCATCGCGAGATCGAGGTCGCCGATGGCCGGGTCGCGGTAGTCGGGGGCAGAAACCACCGAGCAACCGCCACTCGCGCACGCGGACGGCGAAGTTGCCCGACAGGAGCAACCGATGGTCCTCGTTCGCGTGCACGTCACCAGGAGGCGGGAGCGCGCGGCGCGGGTGCGGGTCGACGAGCTGCGCGACTCTGCGTCGTTTCATGGCCGCCAGGTCATCATCGGCCGACAGGTAGGTGATGGGGCCGTTGAACAACCACCCGCGGCTCGTGCCGCACACGGCAAAGGCGTCGCGATACGCCTCGAGGAACCCTGGTAGTGGGATGCTGCGCGAGTCTGGATGGATGAAACCCTCACGCCCCTGAGCGATGGCGATGCTGGCACCCATGTTGCCCGCCCGACCGATCATGAAGTCGGCCGCGTCGAGCTCGTGCAGCTGTACGTCGGGATCGTTCGCGAGCAAGGCGATCGATCGCGCTCACGCGAGATCGTCCACGACGACGTGCGGGACGCCGGATGCGACGTCGCGGAGGAATCGCCGCTGCTGCTCCAGCGAACCCAGATCTCCCGACGTCGCCGTCACGAAGGCGAGACGCGGCGGTGCAGACGAGGGTGCAGGAGACCACTGAGGCTTCGAGCGGAGGAAACGCTGAGGCACGCAAGACCTTCCGAGACATGCGCGACGAGGTCGTCGACACCCCGGTAACGAATCGCTTCTATCCCAAAATGCGACCCACATCTGAAAATTGGTCGCCCGCACAGCTCGACAACCGAACACCGCGCGCTGGCCGAGTCAGCGCGGCCTGTCAACGCGCCCCCAGCCGGCCAACCCGCCGTCAGGAGTGCGAGCGGGTGCGCGTGAGATCCGCCTCGAGCGGGTCGACCTTCTTCGACTTCGTCACGAGCTTGTGGCCGGCCCACACGGCGAGGAACAGCGGCAGGCCGATGTAGCTCTCGAGCAGGCCGCCGGGGTCGACGGTGCCTTCGAAGATCAGGTCTTTGTTCTGCAGCACGATGACGAGCGCGCACATGCCGAGCGCGACGACCGGCCCGAGCGGGTACCACTTCGCGCGGAACGGCAGATCCTCGACGCGGCCACCCTGTGCGACGTACGCCTTGCGGAACTTGAGGTGGCTCCACGCGATACCGCACCACGTGATGAACCCCGCGAGACCGGAGGCGGCGACAAGCCAGCCATAGGCGTCGGACGAGAGCAGGCTCAGCCCGTAGCAGCCGAGCGCGACGAGGGCCGTCAGCAGCAGCGCCGGCATCGGTACGGAACGGCGGTTGGTCTTGAGCAGGAAGCTGGGCGCCATGCCCTTCTGCGCCATCGCGTAGAGCATGCGGGTCGAGACGTAGAGACCGGACGAGCCGGCCGACAGGATGGCGGTGAGAATGACCGCGTTCATGACGCTCGCCGCACCGACCACGCCGACCTTCTCGAAGATCAGCGTGAACGGCGACGCCTGGATGTCGCCGTCAGCGGCATTGACGAGGCGCGGGTCGGTGTACGGCAGCAGGAAGCCGATGACGACGAACGCGCCGATGTAGAAGATGAGGATGCGGAAGAACACGGCGCGGATGGCCTTCGGGATCGTCTTCTCGGGCTCGTCGGCCTCACCGGCGGCGACACCGATCATCTCGGTGCCCTGGAAGCTGAATCCGGCGATCATGAAGATCGCGATGATGCCCGAGAACCCGCCGACGAACGGCGCCTGCCCGGTGGTCCAGTTCTTCGTGCCGGGCGCCTCCGTCATGATGCCGAAGATCATGAGGACGCCGACGGCGAGGAACACGAGGACGGTGATGACCTTGATCGAGGCGAACAGGAACTCGCTCTCGCCGAAGGCGCGCACGCTGATCGCGTTGATGGCGAACAGGATGGCGAAGAAGACGAGCGCGACGAGACGCTGGTCGACGTCCGGCGCCCAGTAGTTGACGACGGCGCCCGCCGCCGCGATCTCCGCCGCGACCGTGATCGCCCAGTTGAACCAGTAGTTCCAGCCCTGCGCGAAGCCGAAGCTGCGGCTGACGAATCGGGTGCCGTACGCCTCGAACGAGTTGGCGAGCGGCAGATACGTCGACATCTCGCCGAGGCTCTGCATGAGCAACCACACCATGAACCCGATGACGCCGTACGCGACGAGCGCGCCGCCGGGGCCCGCCTCGTGGATCGAACCGGCGGAGGCGAGGAACAGGCCCGTCCCGATGGCGCCGCCGATGGCGATCATGTTGAGGTGGCGCGCATTGAGGTCGCGTCGCAGCTCGTTCTGACCACCCGCGCCAGGCGTCGGGTCGGCGACGGAGCCCGCCGGCCCTGACGGCTCGGCGGGCGTGGAATCGGCCTGTGTGGCCATGGCGTCTCCTGCGAGATCGAGAAGTGGATGACGCGGCGTGAGGACCGGTCGTTCGGTTCCTCGCCGGGGCACCTGCCCGGCGGGCGAGCCGGGCTCAGAGTAGCAACGCGAGCCGCCCGGAGAAGGGGCGACACGGGGGCCGACAACCCCTGCTGCGGCGTGAGATGTGCGGCAAATCACATCTTCGCGACAAAGCTGTGGCGCCGCGCTGCCTCAGCGCTGCCGAACCTCGCAGATCGGGGCCGCAAGGCGTCCGAGCACTGGACATTCCGGGGCATCGGCGATGGGATGAGAACCGTTTTTTCCCATTCGAGACGAACACCCACGAGCGACGAATGCGCTGCGGGCCCGGCTTCGCCCACCCGAACGTGCGCAGGAGAAACACACATGTCCCATACCGCTTCCGCCGCACCGGACGGCGAGCCCCGCGAGCTCGAACGCGACCACATCACCGTGGTCGAGAAAGCTCCACTCAAGAAAGCCATCACGGGCGCCACCATGGGCAACCTCATGGAATGGTACGACTTCGGCATCTACGGCTACCTCGCCGCCACGATGACGAAGGTGTTCCAGCCCGAGGGTGGCGACGACTCGACGAAGATGATCATCACCTTCGCCGTGTTCGCCGTCAGCTTCCTCGCCCGCCCCTTCGGTGGCCTCGTCTTCGGCCCCCTCGGCGACAAGATCGGGCGTCAGAAGACGCTCGCCATCACGATGCTCGCCATGTCGATCGCGACGGGCGCCATCGGTCTGCTGCCGTCGTTCTCGACCGCCGGCTGGTGGGCGTTCGCCGGTCTCATCATCTGCCGCCTCATCCAGGGCTTCTCCACCGGCGGTGAGTACTCGGGCGCAACGACGTTCGTCTCCGAGTACTCCCCCGACAAGCGTCGCGGCTACTTTTCGAGCTTCCTCGACACCGGTTCCTACCTCGGTTTCGCGGTCGGCGCCGCCGTCGTCGCGCTGTTCAGCATCGGCCTCGGCTCCGAGACGATGGACGACTGGGGCTGGCGCATCCCGTTCCTGCTCGCTCTGCCGTTCGGCCTGCTCGCCATGTACTTCCGCATGAAGATCGACGAGTCGCCGACGTTCGAGAACACGCAGGCCGCCAACGAGGCAGCCGAGAGCAACGACGCCATCGACGAGTCGCAGACGCAGCTCGGCCCGGTCGGCATCATCAAGCACCACTGGCGCCCGCTGCTCATCGCCATGGCGCTCGTCGGCGCGACGAACACCGCCGGCTACTCGCTCACGTCGTACATGCCCGGTTACCTCGAGAGCAACCACGGCTACACCACCCTGGGTGCCGCTGCAGCCACCATCCCGGCGCTCGTGGCGCTCTCCCTGGCCGTGCCCTTCGTCGGGCGCTTGTCGGACAAGATCGGCCGCAAGCCCGTCTACTGGATCGCGATCATCTCGACGCTGCTGTTCACCTACCCCGCCTACATGATGATGAAGAACCAGACGCTGGCCTTCGTCGCGATGTTCATGCTGGCCTTCTCCGTCTGCTTCTACGTCGCGATGTCGGCCTCGACGCTGCCCGCGCTGTTCCCGACGGCCTCACGCTTCGGCGGCATGGCGCTGTCGTACAACATCGCCGTCTCCCTGTTCGGCGGCACCGCGCCGATGATCAGCGAAGCGCTCGTCAAGTGGACCGGCAGCAAGAACGCGCCGGCGCTCTACACGATGTTCTTCGCCGTGCTCGGCGGCATCGCATTGATCGCGATGAAGGAGTCGGCGCGTAGACCGCTGCCGGGTTCGATGCCGACGGTCGCCTCCGACGAAGAGGCCCACGAACTCGTCGAGACGCAGCACGACAACCCCGACATCGTCCACGAGGACCTGCCGTTCGACGCGCACGACGCCGCGAACGCGGCAACCGCGGGGACCACTTCCGACGCCGAGAAGCACTGACGTCCGCTGCCGCGAGCGCTGAGTCCACAGCGCTCGCAGCCACGAAGGCCGCCACCCGATCGGGGTGGCGGCCTTCGCCGCCGTGTCGCCGCGACCACCGCTCGTTCAGTCGCCCTGGTTCGCGTGCTCGTGCAGCAGCTTGGTGACCTCGCGGCGCAGCACCTTGCCCATCGGGTTCGTCGGCAGTTCGTCGACGACGACGAAGCGACGCGGCGCCTTGTACGCCGTCAGCTTGCCCTTGACGTGGCGGCGCAGCGCCTCGGCGTCAGCATCGGTGTGGCCGTCGGCGAGCACGACGGCGGCGACGACGTCCTCACCGCCCGCGGTGGCGGGCAGCCCGACGACGGCGGCGTCAGCGATCGAGTCGTGTTCGCGCAGCACGCCTTCGACCTCGCTCGGGTAGACGTTGAAGCCACCGGTGACGATCATCTCCTTGATGCGGTCGACGACCGTGAGGTAGCCGCCCTCGCCCATCTCGACGACGTCGCCGGTGCGGAAGAAGCCGTCGTGGAACGCCTCCTGCGTCGCCTCGGGCTTCTTGTAATAGCCACCGAAGACCTGCGGACCCTTGACGAGCAGCTCGCCCGGGCCGGACTCCGGCGCGTCCTTCGTGACGTCCTCGGGATCGGCGAGGCGGATCTCGACGTCGGGGAACGGCACGCCGATCGAGCCGGCGCGACGATCGTCGGAGATGGGGTTGCCGACGACGACCGGGCTCGTCTCGGTGAGGCCGTAGCCCTCGATGAGGTGGCCGCCCGTCGCCTCCTCCCAGCGTTGCACGAGCGCGGACGGCAGCGACATCGCGCCCGACAGGCCGATGCGGATGCCCTCGAGGCTGACGTCGCGCTTCTCCGCCTCGTCGAGGATGCGGGCGTACAGCGGCGGTACACCCGGAGCGAACGTCGGGGTGCGACGCTTCACGGCGTCGATGATGAGCGGCACCTCGGGGGCGGGCAGCATGAGCAGGCACGCGCCGAGGTTGATGCCCGCGAGGACGCCGATCGTCAGACCGTACGCGTGGAACATCGGGAGGACGACGAGGAACGTCTCCTCACCGTCACGCAGCTGCGCCCACGCCTTGCCCTGCAGGCAGTTGGCAGCGAGGTTCGCGTGCGTGAGCGGGACGCCCTTGGGGGTGCCGCTCGTGCCCGAGGTGTAGAGCATGATCGCCGGGTCACCGGCCGATGGCTTGGGGTGGTCGACGGGCAGCGTGCCGCGTGAGAGCAGGTCGTTCCAGCTCAGCAGGCCCTCGGGCGCCGGGCCGGTGAGCCGCTCGCGCGACTCGCGCGCCTTCTTCACCGGCAGGCGCAGCGCGAGACGCTTGACGAACGGCAGCTCCGCCGTCACGTCGATCGCGACGATGTGGCGGACGCCGTTCTCCTGCGCGAGGTCGACGAGCATCGGGCTGATCTTGTCCCATGCGATGACGACCTCGGCCTCGTGGTCCTCGAACGGCGCGCGCAGCTCACCGATCGTGTAGAGCGGGTTGTGCTGCACCGCGATCGCGCCGATGCGCATGATCGCCTGCGTGACGACGACGTTCTGCGGGCAGCCAGGCAGCAGGACGGCGACGCGGTCGCCCGCCGTGACACCGAGGTCCAACAGACCGGCCGCGGCGGCGTCGACCTGAGCCTTGAGCTGGTCGTAGGTCGTGACGCGCCCCATGAAGTCGATGGCCGGGCGATCGCCGAATCGCGCGACGGCGGAGTCGAACTGATCGACGAGCGTCGCCGTGCCGTAATCGAGGCGCAGGGGCACACCGGGCGAGTAGGAGTTCGCCCACAGCGCGTTCGTCAGCATCGTCGTCATCCTCCATCGGCGCGTCGCGCCTCGTCACGGCTGGTCTCGTCACAGCACGAGGTGCCGAGCGGGATCGCCGGCACCGTCTTCGAGTGTATGCCCCGTCACGTCGAGCTTCTACACCCGTAGTACCCATCGGCGATTCCTGTCCCCTCCTGCGAACTACGTCCCCGGTCGCGATTCCTGTCCCCTGTGCGATTTTCGGTC
>NZ_DCNR01000079.1:18356-38554 GCF_002322065.1 Dermacoccus sp. UBA1591
GAGGCCCCCTCCGTCGAGATCGTGCGTGGCGACATCACGACCGAGCAGGTCGACGCCGTCGTCAACGCCGCGAACTCGGGCCTGCTCGGCGGTGGCGGCGTGGACGGTGCCATCCATGCCGCAGCAGGGCCGCAGCTGCGCGAGGAGTGTCGCAAGCTGCGCGCGACACGGCTGACGGGCGGATTACCGACCGGCGAGGCCGTCATCACCGGCGCGGGGCGGATGCCCGCGCGCTACGTCATCCACACTGTCGGCCCGAATCGTCATGCGGGCCAGACGGATCCGGCTCTTCTAAGCTCCTGTTTCGCCGAGTCATTGCGGATCGCCGACGAGGCGGAATGCCGCTCCGTGGCCTTTCCCGCCATCAGCGCGGGCGTGTACGGCTGGGACGTCGAAGAGGTCGCGTGCATCGCTCTCGAGGTGGCGCGTTCCGCCCGATGTGCACATGTCCGGTTGATCCGTTTCGTGCTGTACGACGATCGCGCACTCGCCGCTTTCGAACGTGCTGCCGACCGAGCCTGACCGCATCCCGGCCAAGGCGAGTCGGATCTCTCTCGGGCAGACCAACGGCAGGGTGCGGGGAGCGTTCCTGCGGGCCGGTTGGGTGGCCACGTTCGATGGCTTGTCGGCGCCGCGTGGTTGGCTTCGACCATGGAGCTGAACGAGTGGAGTGGACGCATCGAGGGCATCTCGGCTGCGTACGGCGAGTACTTCGCTGTGGAGCGCACGCCGGAGTGGGTCCTGCTCAAGCTCACCGAGGAGGTCGGGGAGCTCACGCAGGCCTATCTCGCCTCGAGCGGGCAGGGTCGAAACCGGGGCAAGAGCGACGACGAGCTGCGCCAGGACCTCGAGGGTGAGGTCGCCGACGCGTTCGCCATGATCCTGGTCTTCGCTCGGAGCGCGGGTATCGACATCGAATCAGCGCTGACGACGAAGTGGCTCCCGTGGGAGAAGTTTCACGCCGATCGAGCCGCAGGTCTGGCGCCCGAGCCACTCGCCCATCGGTGGCCCGAGCCGTCCGACGATGACTCGCAGGCGTCGTCATGACCGTCGCGAGTCCTCCCCTGCTGCGCGGTGACGGCGCGAGCGCGCAGAATCGTCGGTCAACCCGCCTCGCGACGCCGCTGGGCGACATGCTCGTCGCCGTGAGCGATGACGGGGTGCTCGGCGCCTACTTCGACGGCCAGGCGCATCAGCCGGACGCGGCGTGGTTCGGGGCGCGAGTGGAGCAGCGTGACGATGCCCTCCTCGACGCCGCGGCGCAGCAACTCACCGCCTGGTTCGCCGGGGAGCGGACCGATTTCGACCTTCCGCTCGCCCCGCTCGGCACCCCGTTCCAACGCAGCGTCTGGGAGCTGTTGCTGCGGATCCCTCCCGGCGAGACGACGACGTACGGCGAGCTGTCGGCGTCGCTCTCACCCGACGGAGTCGCCACCCCTGGCCAGGCACAGGGCGTCGGGCAGGCCGTCGGTCACAACCCGGTCAGCGTCATCGTGCCGTGCCACCGCGTCGTCGGCTCGGACGGTTCCCTCGTCGGCTTCGCCGGCGGCCTGGATCGCAAACGCTGGCTCCTCGCCCACGAGGAGAGCGAGACGACCCGTGAATCCCGTTTGTTCTGAACGGTTCTCGCGCCGCTCGGCTCGGTTGCGAAAAAAGTTCTCTCGCCGACCTCACACTTCGTCGTTCTCGGACGACTCCTGAGTGATGACACAGCAACCGCTCTTCCACGAGATCGTCGAACGCCATGGGCCGACGGTTCTGCGCGTGTGCGCCGCGACCCTGGGGCCCGGTGCGGACGCGGAGGACGCCTGGTCCGAGACGTTTCTCGCGGCGCTGCGGGGCTACCCGTTCGACGACATCGAAGACGTCGAGGCATGGCTCGTGCGCGTGGCGCGGCACAAGAGCGTCGACATCGTGCGACGGAATCGCCGCGCCGCACCACACCCCGAGCTCGTCCGCGATGTCGAGGCGGCCCACGACTCGACTCGATCGCGGCGCCTCGGCGCCGGAGCCGCCAAGGACGACGACGCCGGGCAGGCGCTTCAACGCCTGTTCGTCGACGACGTCCACCCGGGCGCCGACGTCGGGGCCTGGGACGGCGAGTTGTGGAGCCACGTGGGCGCTCTGAGCGAACGGCAGCAGTTCGTCGTCGTGCACCGCTACGTGGGGCAGTGGACCTACCCGGAGATCGCCGACAAGCTCGGCTGCTCGACGGCGGCCGCCCGGCGTTGCGGAGCCGACGCCATCGCCGCGCTGCGTCATCGACTCATCCCGACCCGAGAGGACACCTGATGACCAGCGACGACGTGTTCACCACGACCATCGACGCCTTCACCGACGCGTCATCGACCGAGGCGCTGACGAATCGGCTGCTCGAACATGTGCGTCCGCGGGACGTCGACGTCGTGTGGACGACGCACGAGACGCTGCTCGGTCGGCTCCTGCTCGCCTTCCGCGACGACGCCGTCGTCCGCATCGCGTTCGAGTCGGAGGGCTTCGACGCCGTGCTCGACGACCTCGGTGAACGTCTCGGACGCCGCACGCTGCGCTCGGCCCAGCCCGCCGACACCCTGCGCCGCCAGCTCGACCTGTACTTCACCGGGGTGCGCGTGGAGTTCAGCGTGACGCCCGACCTGTCGTTGTCCACTGCCCCCTTCCGACGGGAGGTGCAGTCGAGCCTGACCACGATTCCCTACGGCCGCACCATCAGCTACGCCGATCTCGCCTCCTCGACGGGACGCCCCCGCGCGGTTCGCGCCGTCGGCAGTGCCTGCGCGAGCAATCCGCTACCCATCGTCCTCCCCTGTCACCGGGTCGTGCGTAGCGACGGCTCCCTCGGCAACTACCTCGGCGGCGTCGAGGCGAAGCAGCGGTTGCTCGAGCTCGAGTCCGCCGCCGCGCCTTAGGCGCACCTAAGTCATGCAGCCGGCTCTCAGGGTTTACGCCGACGACATCTGCGCGACGTCTCGTGTCTGCCTCGACGCCCAAGGATCGACCCGCGTGGGCGCCCCCACCGTCCGCCCTGATCAGCTCCCGACTTTCCGCCCCGGCGAGGAGACCCCATGAGCCCCAAGCTGCTCCCCCTCATCAATACCCGCCACGGTTCGCGCAGCGCGAAGACGTGCGAGTACCGCTGCGCCAACCAGTGCGACGCGCCGACGCCGAACACCTCGGGCAACGAGGAATTCCAGACTCTCGCTCAGCGTGCCATCGCGCGTCGCGCGATGCTCACGGGCTCCGCGGGCGCCATGGTGCTCGCCGGTTTCGGCGCGCAGGCTGCTGCGGCGGACACTGCGCACGGCCACCACCCGCGACCCGAGCGCAACGTCGGGCGCGCCTCCTTCACCTCCGTCGCGCCGAACCGCAAGGATGACGTCGTCAACGCCGAAGGGTTCACGCACGACGTGATCATCCGTTGGGGCGACCCCGTCACCAAGCGCGCACCGCGTTTCGACGTCCACCACCAGACGCCCGAGGCACAGGCGCAGCAGTTCGGTTACAACAACGACTATGTCGGCATCATCCCGCTCGACGGTCGCCGCGCCCTGCTGAGCGTCAACCACGAGTACACCGACCCGGAACTGATGTTCCCGACCGGGACGGACGAGCTGCTCAAGAAGAAGATCGAGATGGCCGCGCACGGTCTGGCGGTCGTCGCCATCGAGAAGGGCCGGGCCAAGGGGTCATGGAAGGCCAGCGACCCGCGCCGCTCGCGCTACAACCGCCGCATCACGGCCAGCACGCCACTGCGCGTCGACGGCCCCGCCGCTGGTCACGAGCTGCTGCGCACCAAGGCTGACCCCAAGGGCACGACGATCCTCGGCACCTTCGCCAACTGCTCCGGCGGCACCACGCCGTGGGGCACGACGCTGCACGGCGAGGAGAACTTCCACGGCTACTTCGACGCCTCCGGCGCGCTCGACCCCAAGCAGGCCGATGCCTACAAGCGGTACGGCATCACCGGCCAGGGCAAGGGGTGGAAGGACGTCGACGAGCGTTTCGACCTGACGAAGACCCCGAACGAGGCCAACCGCTTCGGTTGGATCGTCGAGCTCGACCCGCTCGACCCGTCAGCCCCGCCCGTCAAGCACACGATGCTCGGCCGTGTGAAGCACGAAGGCTGCAACGTCACGATCGCACGTGACGGCCGCGTCGTCGCCTACACCGGGGACGACGAGAAGGGCGAGTACATCTACAAGTTCGTCTCACGTGACCGCTACCAGCGCAGTGCCTCGCCCGCCGCACGCCGCCACAACAAGACGCTGCTGTCCGCCGGCACGCTCTACGTCGCGAAGTTCACCGGTGACGGCGACGCCGACGGCGTCCACGACGGCACGGGCACGTGGATCCCGCTCACGAGCGAGAAGAAGTCGTACGTTCCGGGCATGAGCGTCGCGGAGGTGCTCGTCCACACGCGCCTGGCGGCCGACAAGGTCGGTCCGACGCGCATGGACCGCCCCGAGGACATCGAGCCGAACCCCGTCAACGGCAAGATCTACTGCGCGCTGACGAACAACTCCGATCGCGGCAAGAAGTTCACCACGGACGAGGCCAATCCCCTCGCCTCGTCGATGACGCGCAAGAAGCTGGGCGAGCCGCTCACGGCCACGTCCGGCAACCGCAACGGATACATCCTCGAGGTCACCGAGGGCCGTGGCCGCTCCTGCGGCAAGGGGTACGAGACCTCGACCGACTTCACCTGGGATCTCATGCTCATCTGCGGTGACCCGGCCGCGCAGGAGACGTACTTCGCCGGCTTCCCGAAGGAGCACGTCAGCCCGATCAGCTGCCCCGACAACGTCGCCTTCGACGCCGTCGGCAACCTGTGGATCTCCACCGACGGCAACCAGCTCGGCTCCAACGACGGGCTCTTCCGCGTCCCGACGAACGGGCCGGAGCGCGGCCGCGTCCAGCAGTTCCTCACGGTGCCCTACGGCGCCGAGACCTGCGGGCCGCTCGTCAGCCCGGACCAGCTGTCCGTCTTCACGGCCGTGCAGCACCCGGGCGAGACCGACGACGCGACGTTCGAGAAGCCGACGAGCACGTGGCCGCACACGGACGCCTTCCCCCGCCCGTCGGTCATCGTCTCCTACGCGAAATGACGATGCTCGTCTGACCGAGCGTGAGCCGTGAGGTCAGACGCGCAGGCGCCGGCGGCTCACCCGCGCATCGGGTGAGCCGCCGGCGTCATGCGTCATGGCCTAGGCTCGGGCCGTGAGTTCGCCCGCCTTGCATCGTCGCGTCTCGATGGTCGCTCTCGTCGCCCTGGGCGGCGCAGCGGGGGCGATGGCCCGCGCCGGTGTTGCGGCCGCGATGCGTGCGCCGTGGGCGACGCTGACGGTCAACCTCGTCGGCGCGTTCGTCCTCGGCGGGCTGCTCGAGTTCTTCACCCGCGCAGGCGACCGCCCGGCCTGGCGTCTGCTGCTCGGCACCGGGTTCTGCGGGGCCTTCACGACGTACAGCACGTTCGCGCGAGAGGTCGCCGAACGCTCCGCTGGGTCGGGAGTGGGCCTCGCCGCCGCGGAGGTCGCGCTCGGCCTCGCAGCCGCGGCGGCGGGGGCCGTCGTCACCGCCCGTTGGGCACCTCGGAGCAGCGCATGATGACGTGGCCGCTCATCGCCCTCGGTGGCGCTGTCGGAGCCGTCCTGCGCTTCGTCCTCGACGGAGAGATGAAGGCCCGCGGCCCACGCACGTGGCCCCACTCGACGTTCGCCGTCAACCTCCTCGGCTCGTTCGTGCTCGGCGTCCTCACCGCGCATCCTCGCCCAGGATGGTTGAGCGCCCTCGTCGTCACCGGCGTCTGCGGCGGCTTCACGACGTTCTCCACCGCGAGCGTCGAAACGCTCACCCTGCTGCGCGCACGGCGCGCGGCCACTGCTCTCGGGTACGCGGTGGGCAGCGTCGTCGCGTGCGTCGCCGTCATCCTGTTGGCCCACCGCATCGCCTGACGGCCGGGCTCGGGCCGGCTGTCGAGCCGCGCGGCGCGCATCCGACACCGCGACCGGCTCGAACCGAAGCTCACTCAGCCCCGAGCGCTGCGGGGCGGCGCGGCAACGTCACGATCGCCGTCGTGCCGGCAGTGCTGGAGTCGAAGTGGATGCTCGCCTCCATCGACTCCGCGAGTGCCATCGTGATGGCGAGGCCCAGCCCACCGCGACGACCGGTGTCCGAACGCGCCGCCCCCTTGAAACGTCGCCCTGGTTCGGCGGCGACGGACGCGGGCAGCCCCGGCCCGTCGTCGGCCACCTCGACGACGACGCTGTCGCCGGCGTCGCGCACGCTGAGCTGCACGCGCGTACCAGCGGGCGTGTGGCGTCGCGCGTTCGTCACCAGATTGACGATGACGCGGCGCACCCCGTTCTCGTCGCCCACGATCTCGCACGCCTCGTCCGGCGCGTCGAACGCCCACAGGTGCTGCGGCGCCATCAGTTTCGCGTCGGACAACGCCTCCAACGCGAGGAACGTGACGTCGACGCTCTCCTGTGCCGCGCGTTGGCCGGCGTCGAGGTGGGCGAGGAGCAACAGATCCTCGACGAGGCGCGCCATCCGGATGCTCTCGCGTTCGATGCGACGCAGCGATGGCGCCAGCTCGAGCTCGAGCGCGCGGACGTCACTCGCCGCCCTACGTCCGTGGTCAGCGCCGCCATCCTGGCCCTCAACGCCCGAGAGGCCCGCGCCGGCAGAGTCGCCCGCCGCCTCGGATCGCTCGGCCTCTACGGCGCGCGTGAGCATCGACGCGGACAGCTCGGCATGCGATCGCACGACGGCCAGCGGCGTGCGCAGTTCATGGCTGACGTCGGCCAGCATGGTGCGCAGGGCGGCCTCGCTCTCGTCGCGGCGCGCGAGGGCCGCCTCGACCTGACGCAGCAGATCGTTGATGGCGTGCGTGAGCACCCCCACCTCGTCGGCGGCTCGTCGCGGTTCGGGCACACGGCGGCTGACGGCGTCCTCCACCGATTCCGCGGGTGTCTCGGCGATACTGCGCGCGGTGCGCGTGACGGCCTGCAGGGGCCGCACCTGACGTCGCGTCAGCCACACGCCGACGGCGCTCGCCACGATGCCCGCGGGCACCCACAGTGCCAGTTGCCACGCGGCGAGGCGGGTGAGGTCGCGCTCCGCAGGTTCCATGCTGACGGCAGCGAGCACCTCGGTGCCGGGCTGCCTCAGCGTGGCGACGCGCATGTCGTCGCGTTCGGGCAGCTTGACGTCGCGCAGGCCGTCCGGGCGATCGAGCTCGGTTCGCAGCGCGGTGGCGTCCTCCGCCGCCACCACGCGGTCGGGGCCGTTGGCGCGCACGTCGAGCCGGTCGCCACGTCGCACCATGACGATCGCCCCGGACGGTAGTTCTTCCGCCAGCTCCTGCGCCGACGTGTGCTCGTGGTTGACCGCAACGTGCAGGGTGTCGTCGATGCTCGCGTGGATGACGGCGCGTGACAGCAGGAACGAGGCGATGCAGCCGATGGCGGCGAGCACCATCGTCAGCGTCATGACGAGCACTGCGACGCGGGTGCTCAGCTTGCGTGGCCGCAGCCGTGCGAGGTTCATCCCGCGGCGGGTCGCATGGTGTATCCGAGGCCCCGCACCGTGTGGATGAGCGCCGGATGCGACCCGTCGATCTTCTTGCGCAGGTAGCTGATGTAGAGCTCGACGACGTGCTCACCGCCCTGGAAATCCTCGCCCCACACCGCGGCGAGCAACTCCTGCTTCGAGCACACGCGACGCCCGTTCTGCGCCAGGTGCCGCGCGAGCGCGAACTCGGTGGCGGTCAGACGGATCGGTTCGCCGGCGCGCGACACCTCGTACGTCAGGGTGTTGATGACGAGGTCGTCGACGACGAGATGCTCGCCCTGCCCCTGCGCGACCATGCCGCTGCGGCGCATGAGCGCCTCGGCGCGGACGATGACCTCCTCGAGGCTGAACGGCTTCGTCAGGTAGTCGTCAGCGCCCTGCCGGATGCCACTCACCCTGTCCTCCAACGCATCCCGCGCCGTGAGGAAGATGACTCCCGCCTCGGGCAGGATCGAGCGGATGCGGGCGAGGACGTCGAAACCGTCCGTGTCCGGCAGCCCGATGTCGAGGACGACGACGTCCGGGCTCTCGCGCCGCGCGAGGGCGACGGCCTGCGAGCCGGTCGTCGCCGTCAGCACCTGCCAGCCCTGGAACGTGAACGCCGCCGACAGCGACGTGAGCAGGCCCTCCTCGTCGTCGACGATGAGGACGCGCGCTGCACGTCCGGTGACGTGACGAAAGGATGCCTCGCGGGTGTTCATGCTCCCACGATAGAAGCCGCCGAGACGCGCGAAACAGACCACAGTTCCATGAGAGGGAATTCTGAGGAAGGGGCGATAGTTTCATCTTCGTGCCCAGGAAGGTGCTCCCGTTCCCCCCTGGTGTGATGCGTCCTGGGCACCCCAGCGGCGGTGGAGGTCTCGACCTTCACCGCCGCTTTCTTCTCACCGCGGGCGCGTCGTCCACAGGCCGTGACGGCGGGAGCGCTCTTTCCGCTGCCGGAGCAGGCTGATCCACAGGGTGGCCGTGCTGACGTTGGCGCCGCTCATGGCCCGCCCGCCACGCTCGAGCCATGAGCGACGATCTGGCACCCGGCCCCCTGTTCGACACCCCCGCGCCTGACACCTCCGACGACGCCGCACCGACGCTCGTCGGCGCGTGGATGAGCCCCGGCCTCCTGACACATGACGGTGTCGTGCCGCATGACGAGCGCCTGCCGGGCGATTTCGGTGCGACCGGCCCCGGGGCGGACGATCCCGACGCGGGCGGCCCGGCGGAAACCGGCCTCGGGTCGGACGAGGCGCCGTCGGCCAGCCAGCCGTCCCCTGCTGACCCGACGGCCGGTGAGTCGGCCGCTCCCGAAGACGCGCCTGCTCCGGAGAACGAGCCAGCTCTCGAGGACGGTCTCGTTCCAGGGGACGATCTCGAGTCGTGCGCGGCGACCCTCGCAGTCGCCGTCGTGCTCGAGCGCGGCGCTCCGTCTGCATGGCGCGCCGTGCCGGTGCGTCAGGGCCTGAGCAGCGCCGTCATCGATGCGGTGATGACGCCCCGCGTCATGACGAGCACCGTCGACGCCGTCGTCGCCCGCCACGAGGCCGCGTTCGGGGCGGGCACCGCGTCGGAGCTGCTGCACGCGTTCGATCTCATGGGCGAGACGACGTGGCGGGAGGAGATCGGCACCGGCCACCGCACCCGCGCCAGTGTGGACGCACCCCACAAGAGCGCCGTCATCCGTCAGGCGGCGGCGCTCCTCGCGGGCCGAGGTATCGAGTCATGCGCCGACCTGGTGGCGGCCGCCCACGACGACGACCTCCGACGGGCCTGGTGCGCGCTGCCCGGCCAGTCGTCCGGCTCGACGTGGCGTCACCTGCTGCTCGCCGCAGGGTGCGACGACGTCATGTTGTGCCCCCTCACCCGATCCTTCGCGCGCCGCGCCACCGGCCACACCCTCACCGCCGACGAGCTCCACGCCGTCATCGTCTCCGCGGCCGTCCAGTTGGGCATCACGCCCGCCGCGATCGAGCACCAGATGTGGCGCGGCGCGCTCACGGCGAAGCGCCGCCGCCCCAGCGTGAGCGACGACGGCGCTGCGCGTGAGGGGGCCGATGAGCCCCCTGCTGTCGACGATCAGCTCTGACGGCGCAGACGCATCGCGATGCCCGCGCCGGCAGCCACCACGACGACAGCCAGGCCCGCGAGGCCTGTGACGGCGCGCTCGTTGCTCACGCCATCGGTGTCGACCTTCGGCCCCGTCGTCGTGCTCGGGGACGTGCCGTCGGAAGCGGAACCGGTCTCCGTCGCGCCGGTGGTGGAGCTCGTCGAACCGGCCGGCGGCGGCGTGGGCTCGGTCGTCGGCGTGGTCGGCTCGGTCGTCGGCGTCGTCGGTTCCGTCGTCGGCGTCGTGGGCTCGGTCGTCGGCGTCGTCGGCTCGGTCGTCGGCGTCGGGGTCGTCGTGGCGCCGGCCTCGAGCGTCACGGGGAAGCTGCCCGTCGTGCCGGATTCCTTGGCCCTCAGCGTGATCACGGCGTCGCCGGCGGCGAGGTCGCTCGGGGCGGTGAACGAGATCGTGGCCTCACCGTGGTTGGCCGGGTAGGGCGGGGTGGCGGCGCTCGTCGCGCTGATCGGGAACGTTCCGACCACGTGGCCACCGATCGAGACCTCGACCGAGGTGTTCGTCGGCGAGTTCTTGCTCGTCATGTCGAAGCCGGAGGCGGTGAACTCGACCTTCTCCCCGGCCTTGACGCTCGTCGGCTGGCCATGGATGGACAGCGACTGCTTGGCGTACGACGGCTTCACCGGGCTGTGCGCCTTGAGCCACTCGACGAACAGGCCCTGGTCGATGAGACCGGAGTCGGAGATCGGGCCACCCTCGTTGAGGGCGGTGAAGTTGTCGCCGCCGGCCATGAGGAAGGAGTTGGACGCGACGGTGTACTTCGCCGCCGGGTCGATGGGCTTGCCGCCCACCATGACGCTGGTGATGCGCGAGCCCGCGGGCTTGGTCTCGTCGAACGTGTACGTGACGTTGCTCGACAGGCCCATCTTGAGGAACGGGCGGGAGGCGCCGTCGGGCTGCCACTGCTGCTCGAGGAGCTTGACGAACGTCGAGCCCGAGATCTCACGCGTCGCGACCGTGTTGTTGAACGGCATGACGGCCGCGGCCTGCGCGAACGTCAGGTTGCCCGCGGCGTCGGGGACGAGGTCGGCGCGCACGCCGCCGGGGTTCATGATGCCGATCTCGACGCTGCCCGGGCGACCGGGCGCGTTGAGGGAGTCGACGTAGCTCTGCGCGATGGCGTTCGACAGGTTCGACTCGGCGAGACGGTCGTCGCGCGAGCCGTCGGGCTTGAGCGCCGAGGTGATCGGGCCCGTGGCCTGCGCGATGACCTGCTGACCGATCTGCGCGGCGCGCGCGTTCGCCGAGTCGACGATGGAGGCCGCCGCAGTGTAGGCGGGCAGCGACGCGCAGGCGTCCGTCGGCGCCGTGACCTTGCGGTTGACGACGGAGTACTGCTTCACCTTCCCCGAGGCCTTGTCGTAGCCGAGGTTGAGGATGCCCAGGTTGTGCGCGTAGAAGTCGGTCTGGATGATCGGGCGCGTGCCGTCGCCGTCAGGCATGGGAGCGTCCCAGTCGTACAGCTGGTGGGTGTGGCCGGTGAAGATCGCAGAGACGTTCGCGCTCGTCTTCGTCACGATGTTCTTGAAGACGGGGCTCGCGGATTCCATCTGCTCCAGCGTCGCGCTGCCGCCCTCCGGCGCACCCTCGTGGTACTCGGCGACGACGACGTCGGCCTCACCGTTCGACGGGTCGCCGTCCTTCAGCTTCGCGGCGACACGGTTGACGGCGGCCACGGGGTCACCGAAGTCGATGCTCGCGATGCCGTCGGCGCCGACCATGTTCTTCGTGTCCGTCGTGACGGCACCGACGACGGCGACCTTGACGCCGTTGACGTCGAGCACCTTGTACTCGGGCAGCGCGGGCGTCGTCGTGCCCTTCTCGTAGACGTTGGCACCGAGGTAGGTCCACTGCGCGCGCGACTGGACGTGACCGGTCAGGTCGTCGAAGCCCTTGTCGAACTCGTGGTTGCCGACGGAGGAGACCTGCAGCTTCAGGGCGTTGAGGTAGTCGATCGACGGGTTGTCGTCCTGCGAGGCCGACTCGAACGGCGAACCGCCGACGTTGTCACCGGCCGAGATGAACGCCGAACCCGGGAACTCCTGCTCGGCCGAGGCGACGGTGCAGGCGAAGTCCTTCGTGAAGTGGCCGTGGAAATCGTTGGTGCCGAGCAGCGTGACGGGCGTGAGGTCGGCGTCGAGCGTGGGAACGACGGTGGCGGCGTTCGCGGCAGGCGTCAGGGCACCGGCGAAGGCGAGTGCGAGCACACCGGAGAGGGCACAGGTGCGCGCGATGCGGTTGGTCATGAGGTTCCTCGAGGTTCGAAGTGTTCGGCGGACGCTCGGCCTGGGGCACGTCGCCGCGGGGAAGGACAGCGCCTCATTGTGCGCAGGCTGGCCGCCCCCTGGGTGCCCCCAGCGCCCCCTGCGCGTGATGTTCACCAAGTGTTCGCCTGACGTCGTCGACCACGGGCGAAACCGCGGCGGCGGCCGTCCACCTCACCCACCCCGCCAGGCGGAATAGTTGAAATGTAAACTAGGTTGAATCAGGCAACCGATCGCCAGGAGGATCACATGCCCGCCGTCACCGCAGACACGCTCACGCTGCCGCGCCTCGCCGCACCCGCGGCCACGGCCCGCGAGCGCCGCGTCACCCGTCACGTGGCCGGCCCGAAGGGGTACGAGGGCGAGGGTTTCCCGGTCACGCGCGCCTTCGCCGGCATCCCTCACGACGAGCTCGACCCCTTCGTCCACATGGACGAGATGGGCGCCGTCAACTACGCCCCGGGCGAGCCGAAGGGCACCGACTGGCACCCGCATCGCGGTTTCGAGACCGTCACCTATATCATGGACGGGCGCTTCCAGCACCAAGATTCGCACGGTGGTGGCGGCATGATCGAGAACGGCGCCACCCAGTGGATGACGGCCGGTTCGGGCGTGCTGCACATCGAGACGCCCCCGGCCGAGCTCGTCGTCTCGGGCGGCTTCTTCCACGGCATCCAGCTGTGGGTCAACCTGCCGGCCGCGCAGAAGTTCGCCGACCCGCGATACCAGAACATCGACGGCACGGACTCCGAGCTCGTGACGACGCACGACGGTGCCGCGCTCATCCGCATCATCGCCGGCTCCATCGGCGGCTTCCGCGGCCCGGGCAGCACGCACACGCCGATCACGATGGCACACGCGACGATCCCTGCCGGCGTGCGCGCCGACATCCCGTGGGAGGCGTCCTACAACGGCCTCGTGTTCGTCCTGTCCGGTTCGGGCACCATCGGCAGCACGCCCGCTGAGGGTTCGTCGCCCCGGCCCATCTCGGCGGGTCAGACGATCGTCACGAGCGCCGGTGACCTCATGACGCTGACCGCCGACCCCCGCCAGGACGTCGAGACCCCGTCGCTCGAGGTGCTGCTGCTCGGCGGTCGCCCCATCAAGGAACCCGTCGTGCAGTACGGTCCCTTCGTCATGAACACGAAGGCGGAGGTCATGGCGGCGTTCGAGGACTTCCGCTCAGGACGCCTCGGCCGCGTCCCCGCGGACGCCCTGCGCCCCTACCGCGCGACGGAGGCCGAACTGCGCGACGCCGTGGCCGCCATGCCGCACGGGGGCACCATCACGACCCCCTGACCACCGCGCCGCCGTCCCCATCGGCGATTTTCGTCCACCTTCGAGGCCGGCTCGTCGCCCACGACGGGCCGGCCGGCGTCGTCACCCAACGGGCAGAGCGGGCATCTGCATGACGAACCACACCGCGAAGCCGACGGCCAGTGCGAGGGTGACGATCGCGACGACGGCCGTGACCGCGGGCGCCGTCCGAGGGCGTGGGCGCTGACCGCGCGGGGCTGCGATGACCTTCGGCAGCCGCCACACGTAGGCGAGGACGTGCGTCGCGGCGCAGATGATCCACCCCCAGAACGACGCCTCGTGCAGCGTCAGCCAGATCGTGTCCGGTTCGTACAGCGTCACGATGCCAGTGCCGATGACGCTCGCAGTGAGCACCACGAGCAGCGGCCCAAGCAGTCGCAGGACGATGAACGGTGGCCCTGACGCGACGTAGCGGCCGTCGCGCGTGCAGTAACGCACGAGCCGGTAGCCGGTGGAGGTCAGCTTGACGAGGACGACGACGCCCGCGGCGATGCCCAGCCCCGCATGCCACTCGATGAGCCCCTCGACGTCGAGCAAGGTGACGCCGACGGCGCTCAGGATGAGGACGAGCGAGGCGCCGAGCGTTGCGGTCAGGCGTGAGTTGGCGACGACGCCGTCGTCCGCGGCGGGCTTGTCGACGCTTTCGGGGCGGAACAGCTCGGCGGGGAAGAGCACCTCGTCGAGCGGTTCGGGCAGGCGATTCATGCGCCGATCATGCGGCCGCGCAGCGAGATGCGCCAACCAGTGCAGGCAAACCTGAGCTCGCCACCTCGTGCTCACTCCGGCGACACAGAACCCGCCCCGCGAAGCTGCCTGCCCGTTATCCACGCCCGCGGGGTCGATATCCACCGCGAGGCCATCGCGAAGCTGCGATGCTGAGGGGACGAGAACGGCGCTGACGCGCCCCGAGACCGAACCCGAGTTCAAGGAGAGATGACGATGACGCACGGTGAGCGGGCATGAAACTGCGTCCTCTGCGCCACCGTTCGGCAGGCCGCGCAATCACCTCACTTCCCGGCGCGGCCACGCGCCCTGCAATCGCTCGCCTCGCGACGACGCGCCCCTCGGCCGCGGCATACGTCGTCGTCGCTGCGACGACCAGCCTCGGGGCTCTGTTGCCCGACGATCGCCTCCACGCCGTCACCAAGCATCTCGTCGCACCGCTCGCCGCGCTCGACGTCGCGACTCGCCCGGGGGCGTGGACCCCGCGTCGCCGTCCTACGACCGGCACGCTGCTCGTCGCCCTCACCGGCTCGGCCATCGGCGACCACCTCATGCTCGCCGAGTCGCGCAGCGAGGGCGCGGCGGCTCGCCGTCATCTGCGTCGCGGCGCGGCCGCATTCGGTGTGCAGCAGCTCGGCCTGCTCACCGTCATGCGCACGCGCGGCCAGCGCTTCACGCCGCGCACGATCGCAGTCGGCGTGACGACGCTCGCCGCGCTCGCCGTGGTCGATCACGTTGCCGCCCAGCGCGATTCAGTCTCGTCGATCGTGCCGGACGACAGCGCTCCGAGCGCCGCTCACAACCCGGACGCCGCCAGGGTTCAGCCGAGCGCCGCCGAGCCGCGCACGCCCGACGCGCCATCGTCCGCACTGCCCGACCCTGTCGTCGCGACCTACGGGGCGCTCCTCGTCGCCATGGCCATGCTCGCCCAGGACGACGCCCGTACCGCCCGCGGCGGGGCCATCTTCCTCGCGAGCGACGCCCTCATCGTCACCCGACAACTGCTGCCGCACAGCAGGCTGCGGCGCGTCGCTGACACCGCCGTCATGGCGACGTACACCGCGGCGCTCGCGATGCTCGTCGACGCGTTGGCCGCCGACGACATCACTCCCGCGCGATGTCACCGCGGGTGATAATGCAGGCATGGCTCTGCAGATC
This sequence comes from Dermacoccus sp. UBA1591, assembly GCF_002322065.1. Classification (NCBI taxonomy): domain Bacteria; kingdom Bacillati; phylum Actinomycetota; class Actinomycetes; order Micrococcales; family Dermacoccaceae; genus Dermacoccus; species Dermacoccus sp. UBA1591. The sequence continues at coordinate 33,501 of NZ_DCNR01000079.1, forward strand.
GACTACTTCGCCGCCGCGTCCGACGAGGAGGCCGCGGCGCTCGTCAACCTCGAGACGGGCGTGCGCTCGATCCCGTTCGACGACGAATCCGACGCTCCGGCAGTCGAATACGACGTCGTCCCCTCCCAGGTCGTCGATCCGGGCCTCGCGCTCGGCTACCTCAACGAGCTGTTGACGGGCGTGCCCGTCGAGGAGTTCGTGACGAACGGCTGGCCCGCGCTCGTCGCGACGAGTGACGACGAGCAGAAGTTCGTCCTGCAGGTCGACCCGGGATTCGTCGCGCTCATGTCGACGCGCGAGGGGCCGTTCGGCGACCTCGCCGCCCAATGGGCCGCCGTCGAAGCACCCGAGGACGCCGACGAGTGGGAGGCCGACCCACGTGAACTCGGCGAGTTCCTGGCCCAGTTCGTCGCGCTCGCGCTGACGGCCGGCGACGAGGGCAAGCACGTCTACTGCTGGCTGTGGCCCTGACGGGTCTGGGTGCTCGCCGGCCCGGCGCCGCAGGAGACGCCCGCCGGATGGCAGGTCACTCACACGTAGGCGCGCAACTGCGTGCCTCCCTGTTCGCCAGTCGCCATCCTGCATCACGCGAGGCCACCGCAGCGCGTCATGCGAGGCCGCCACGCCGCATCACGCGCAGCGATCACCTCGCAAGATCCTCCCGCGACAGCGCACGGTAGGCGTGCCAGGCCGGTTCCTCGTACGGGTGCGCGGCGAGCATGGCGTCGAGCGCCCGCACGGCGTCGCGCCGCGGGCACACGACTTCGATGCGCTGCTCCTGCACGACCTCGGGGCGCCCTACGGCGCCGATGTGGGGCTGCGCGCCGGCGAGCGGTTCGAAGCGCCCTTCGCCGGTGACGCTGAACGAGCACGCGCGGTAGTCGCCGATCGCACCCGCCCCGGCCCGCGCCGCAGCGTCACGCACCGCGTCGACGTGGCTGACAGGGGCGAACACGACGATGACGACGAGGTCGTCGCGGCCGCCCGCACCCCCGTCACCGGCGCCGAGGTACTGGCCCCCACGCCGGACGGCGCGCGCCCAGCGCGTCTCATGCACCGTCGATCACCCGAACAGGACGGCTGCCTCGTCCCACTGCTTGCGCGGGACGGTCTTGAGCTCCTTCGTCGCCTCGGCCATCGGCACCGTCACGATGTCGATGCCCGAGAGCGCCACCATCTGACCCCACTTGCGCTGCATGACGGCGTCGATGGCGGCGTGCCCGAAGCGCGTGGCCAGCACGCGGTCGTAGGCCGTCGGCACACCGCCGCGCTGCAGGTGGCCGAGCGTCGCGGCGCGCGTCTCGATGCCGGTTGAGCGTTCGATGAGCGGTGCGAGCGCCTCACCGATGCCACCGAGGCGCGGGCGTCCGGCGGCATCGAGGCCGCGTTCGGCCGCGATGTCCTCGAGTTCGCCCTTGTCGTTCTTCAGCTGGAACCCCTCGGACACGACGACGACGGGTGCACGCCCGCGCGCCTGCGTCAGCAGTACCCATTCGGTGATCTGCGCGAGCGTCACCGACACCTCGGGGATGAGGATGGCGTGGGCGCCGCTCGCGAGCCCGGCGTGCAGTGCGATCCAGCCGACGTGACGGCCCATGACCTCGACGACCATGCAGCGGTGGTGCGCCTCCGTCGTCGTGCGCAGTCGGTCGATCGACTCGGTCGCGATGGAGACGGCGGTGTCGAAACCGAAGGTGTAGTCGGTGCCCGACAGGTCGTTGTCGATGGTCTTCGGCACGCCGACGACGGGCAGCCCGTCAGCGGCGAGACGCGCGGCACCCGACAGCGTGCCCTCGCCTCCGATCGCAATGATCCCCTCCATGCCGTGCCGTTCCATGACGGCGCGGATCGCGTCGGGGCCTCCGACGCCGTCGATGCCGTTGTAGGGGTGCGTTCGGGAGGTGCCGAGGATGGTGCCCCCCTCCTTGGACAGCCCACGCACGCGATGGCGTGGAAGGGAGAACACGTCGTCGACGATGAGGCCGCGCCACCCGTCACGGATGCCGGCGAACTCCTGCTCATAGATCTTGTCGCCCTTCATCACCGCGCCACGGATGACGGCGTTGAGGCCGGGGCAGTCGCCGCCAGAGGTCAGGATGCCGATGCTCATGCGCCTAGTTTCTCCCATGCGCGGCGGCAGGGGGCACCCGCACCGCCGGGTGGGACGTCGCGTCTCTCCCTACGGACGAGTAGACCCGCAGCCATGTGGACGGGACGGCAGCCGGCGCGACGCATCGCGCGTGCGCGGAGGACACCCGTCGGGAGGAGCCTTGCCCATTACGATGAGGTGTCACCACACCTCGACGGCAGGAATCCGTGAGCATGACGCGCCCCGACGACACGACGCCTCAAGCCCCTGTTCCCACCGAGCCGGAGGCTGCGGAGCCAGAGCCATCCGGAAGCCGCGACCCGTTGCTGCGTGGCGATCTGGCTCCCGCGCCGCGCACACTCGTCGACATCCTGCGCGCGAGCGTCGCCGCGCACCCGGACGACCCGGCCGTCGACAACGGCCAGGACGTGCTGACGTACGCCGAATTCGCCCAGGCCGCAGAGCAGTTCGCCGACGCCCTGCACGAGCTGGGCACCGGTTCGGGTGAGCGCATCGGCATCCGCATCCCGTCGGGAACCCTTGATCTGTACGTCGCGATCGCGGGGACGCTCGTCGCGGGCTGCGCGTACGTGCCGGTCGACTTCGACGACCCCGACGAGCGCGCCGACACCGTCTTCGGCGAGGCCGACGTCGCCGCCATCGTCGGCAAAGACCTCGTCATCAGCCCCCGCGCGCCGCACGCCGACGACGCCGCGGCGCATGACGACGTGCGCACCGGCGACCCTGCCCTCACCGACGACGCGTGGATCATCTTCACCTCGGGTTCGACGGGCAAGCCGAAGGGCGTCGCCGTCACGCATCGCAACGCTGCGGCGTTCGTCGACGCCGAGGCCAACCTGTTCCTGCAGAACGCACCCATCGGGCCGGGTGATCGCGTCATGGCGGGTCTGTCCGTCGCGTTCGACGCGAGCTGCGAGGAGATGTGGCTCGCGTGGCGCTACGGTGCCTGCCTCGTGCCCGCACCGCGCAGCCTCGTGAAGTCGGGCATGGATCTGGGGCCGTGGCTGACGGCGAACGACATCACGATCATCTCGACGGTGCCGACGCTCGTCGCGCTGTGGCCGCACGAGGCGATCAAGGACGTCCGCCTCGTCATCCTCGGCGGCGAGGCGTGCCCGCCCGAGATCGGCGCCCGTCTCGCGACCGAGGCCCGCGAGGTGTGGAATACCTACGGCCCGACGGAGGCGACCGTCGTCGCCTGCGCCGCGCAGCTGACGGGTGAGCCACCCGTGCGCATCGGCTTGCCCCTCGACGGGTGGGATCTCGCCGTCGTCGACTCCGAGGGCAACCCCGTGCCGCAGGGTGAGGCGGGCGAGCTCATCATCGGCGGCGTCGGCCTCGCGCGCTACCTCGATCCGGCCAAGGACGCGGAGAAGTACGCGCCGATGCCGACGCTCGGGTGGGATCGCGCGTACCGAAGCGGCGACATCGTCGTCAACGATCCGATTGGTCTGACGTTCCAAGGCCGCGCCGACGACCAGATCAAACTCAACGGCCGACGCATCGAGCTCGGCGAGGTCGACTCCGCGCTGCTGCAACTGCCGCACGTCAGTGGTGCGGCTGCGGCGGTGCGTACCTCGGAGACGGGCAACAAGCTGCTCGTCGGCTACCTCACCGTCAAGGACGGCTTCGACCGCAAGGCCGCCACCGCGCACCTGCGCGAGACGATGCCCGCGGCGCTCGTGCCGCAGCTCGCCGTCGTCGACACGCTGCCGACGCGCACCTCCGGCAAGATCGACCGCGATGCGCTGCCGTGGCCCCTCGAGATCCCGACGGGTGACGGCGACGGCGAGACGTTCACAGGCACGGCGGCGCGGCTGCAGGAGCTGTTCGCCAGCATCCTGGGCACTCCCCCTACGTCGCCGGACGACAACTTCTTCGACCTCGGCGGCGGCTCGCTGACGGCGGCGCAGCTCGTTGCGCGGCTGCGTGAGACGAACCCGGAGATCACCGTCGCCGACGTCTACGAGGCGAACTCGATCACCGAACTCGCCGCGACGATCGACCAGATGTCCTCTCCCACCGGGCGATTGAACGACAACGTCGTCAAGGTGCGCCGCAGCACGCAGACGTTGCAGGTCGTCGCGTCGCTCGCTGTACGCCAGTTCTCGGCGCTGCGTTGGCTGACGTGGTTGGGTGCCGGCGCGAACCTCGCGCACGCCTCCGGCATGACGTGGGTGCCGACGCTGAGCTGGTGGTGGATCCTCGTGGGCTGGGTGCTGTTCGTCGCCCCGCCGGGGCGGATGCTGCTGGCCGCCGGATTCGCCCGCACCATCCTCGCGGGGGTGACGCCGGGCGCGTACAGCCGCGGTGGACGCACCCACCTGCGCGTCTGGCTCGCCGAACGCATCGCCGACGAACTGGGCGCCACCAACCTCGCCGGTGCGCCGCTCGTCAAGTTCTACGGCCGCCTGCTCGGCTGCGACATCAAGAAGCACGTCGACCTGCACAGCCTGCCGCCCGTCACCGGCTTCCTCACGCTCGGCAAGGGCTGCTCGATCGAGCCCGAGGTGGAGCTGCGCGGGCACTGGATCGACGGTGACACGTTCCATCTCGGACGCATCGAGGTCGGACCGAACGCCCGCGTCGGCACGCGCTCGACGCTGCTGCCCGGCGCCCGCGTCGGCAAGCGCGCGGAGATCGCTCCCGGTTCGGGCGTGTTCGGTCGCGTGCCCGCCGACCAGCTCTGGTCCGGGGCGCCCGCCGAGCACATCGGCACCGCACGCGGCCCGTGGGACGAGCAGGCGCCACCGAACAAGCCGATCTGGCTCGTCGCGTACGGCGCGACCGGCATGGCCGCGTCGCTCATCCCCGCGGTGGGTTCGGCGGCCGGGCTGGCCGTGCTGTGGCCCTGGCTGCGTCACGCCGACTCGGTCGCGGACATCGCCCGCATCGGCGCGATCGGCGTCATCCCAGCGACGCTCGTCGGTTTCGTCGTCACGGC
>NZ_DCNR01000079.1:38760-42047 GCF_002322065.1 Dermacoccus sp. UBA1591
CGATTCACGGCGGTCAGGGCTGGCGCGCGTGGACGACCATGCGCATCCTCGACGAGGCCCGCACCTGGCTGTTCCCGCTCTACTCGAGCACGCTGACGCCGAACTGGCTGCGCGCGCTCGGCGCGAAGATCGGACGTGAGGTCGAGGCCTCGACCGTGCTCATGCTGCCGAAGATGGCGGACGTCGGCGAGGGCGCGTTCCTCGCCGACGACACCCTCGTCGCCAACTACGAACTCGGCGGCGGCTGGATTCGCATCGCGCCCGTCAAGGTCGGCAAGGGTGCCTTCATCGGCAACTCGGGCATGGCCGCGCCCGGGCGCAAGGTGCCGAAGCGCGGCCTCGTCGCCGTACTGTCGGCCGCGCCCGCACGCGGGGCGGCGAAGAAGGGCACGAGCTGGCTCGGCTCGCCGCCGCAACGTCTGCGCCGCCAGGCCGGTGAGACGGACGCCTCCCGTACCACCGCGCCGCCGACAAAGCTGCGTGTCGCGCGCGCCGTCGTCGAGGCGCTGCGGATCATCCCGCAGTCGCTGCACTCGGCGCTCATCGCCGGTGCAGCGCTGACGATGCTGTGGGTCGCCGACACGCACTCGTGGTGGCTGGCGGCGCTGACGGCAGGATTCGTGCTCGTCGGTTTCGGCGCGCTCGGCGGGGCGTCCGCCGTCATCGCGAAGTGGCTACTGGTCGGGCGCCTGCGCGTCACCGAATACCCGCTGTGGAGTTCGTTCGTGTGGCGCAACGAACTCGCCGACACGTTCACCGAGGTCGTCGCCGCGCCCTGGCTCATCCGCGCCAACGGCGGCACGCCGGTGCTCAACCTGTGGCTGCGCGCGATGGGAGCGAAGATCGGCCACGGCGTGTGGTGCGAGACGTACTGGTTGCCCGAAGCCGACCTCATCCGCCTCGGCGACGGCGCCTGCGTCAACTCGGGTTGTGTCGTGCAGACTCATCTGTTCCACGACCGCATCCTCGCGATGGACACCGTCACCCTCGGCGCCGGCGCGACGCTCGGCCCGAACAGCGTCGTCCTGCCCGCCGCGAAGATCGGCACACACGCGACCGTCGGGCCGACGTCCCTCGTCATGCGCGGCGAGAGCGTGCCTGACAAGACCCGCTGGCTCGGCAATCCCATCGGCCCGTGGATCGAGGACGAGAACCCCGCCGACGCCCGCCGCGACGGCGGCGAGATGGAAACCGACGACGCCGTCGCGCACGATGACGAAGCGGCGCGCACTTCGCAGGGCGCGACCCACGTCGAGTTCCACGACGAACCGTCCTCACCGGTAGCATCCGACGAACACCCCGGCGACGGGCAGCCCGTCACGAACGGCGCCTCCTTCGAGGGACGCGACGCCACGCCGACCGCACGACCCGAAAGCGATTCCTGATGTTCAGCAGCACTCCGAGCGGCGGCGCCGACCCCTACGTCCCGGGTCACGGCGATCTGGCGTTCGGCGTCGATTCCTACGATCTGACCCTCGACTACACGCCCGCCGGTAACCGTCTCGACGCCACGGCCGTGCTCGCCTGCCGCATCGTCGACGACGTGCCGGAGGCCTCGCTCGACGACGGCGGGGTGCGCCGGATCGAACTCGACCTGCATCACCGGCTCAAGGTCGCGAAGCTGACGGTGTCGGGCGCGAAGATGGCGCGGTTCGGCCAGGAGCGTTCGCGGCTGTTCATCCGGTTCGCGCAGCCGCTCGCGCCGGGCGCGCGCTTCACCGTCACCGTCGCCTACAAGGGTTCGCCCGGTCCGATGCGCGGGCCCGATGGCGACGCGGGCTGGGAGGAGCTGGAGAACGGCGTCATCGTCGCGTCGCAGCCCCACGGTTCGCCGACGTGGTTCCCGTGCAACGACCGTGCCGCGGACAAGGCCGTCTACCGCTTCGCCGTGACGACGGATGCCGAGTACCACGTCGTCGCCAATGGCACTCTGCTGCGCCGCCGTCACACGGGCCGACGTGCGACGTGGACGTACGAGTGCACGGCACCCATGTCTCCGTACCTGGCGACGTTGCAGATCGGGCCGTACCAGACCCGTCAGATCCAGGCGAAGCCGACGGACGTCCGCCTCGTCTTCCCGCCTCGTCTGCGTGAGCCGGTCCGAGAGGCGTTCTCCGACCAGCTGCACATGATCGATTTCTTCTCCTCGCGCTTCGGCGCGTACCCCTTCGCCTCGTACACGGCCGTCATCACCGACGACCCGCTCGAGATCCCCCTCGAGTCGCAGACGTTGTCGACGTTCGGTTCGAACTTCGCGAACCGCGGCTGGGACGCGCAGCGCCTCATCGCGCACGAACTCGCGCACCAGTGGTTCGGCAACGCCGTGACGGCGGCGTCGTGGGAGGACATCTGGCTCCACGAGGGTTTCGCCTGCTACAGCGAGTGGCTGTGGAGCGAGGAGATCCATCTCGGGAGCGCCGACCAGCGGGCGCGCGAGGCGTGGCTGCGCCTGTCGCGGCTGCCGAAGGATCTGCGCCTGCACGATCCGGGCCCGAAGGACATGTTCGACGACCGCGTCTACAAGCGCGGAGCGCTGACGCTGCACGCCCTGCGCCTGACGATGGGTGACGCCGCGTTCTTCACGCTGCTGCAGCGATGGGTGGCCGAGAACACCGGCAAGACGGTGACGACGCAGCAGTTCGTGCGGCTCGCCGACGAGGTGGCTGCCGCAGCCGGCGTCGAACCCGTGGGCGCCCTCATCGCCGAGTGGCTCGAGACCCTCCCCCTGCCGCAGCTGCCTGGGCCAGGCTCCACGCGCGTCTGACCCGCTCGAGCCACTGAATGTGGACAGGAATCGCAGATGGGTACGCGGCGCCGCCACCGAAGCGATCCAGGTCACACCAGATGGGTAGGGTGAGGGCATGCCAGCTGATGCACCTGAGCTTCCCGCGTTCACCCCGCGCGAGGACGTCGACGCCTACTTCATCTCCCGCCTCGGGACCCCCGAAGGAGCCCCCGAGGGCGCGCGCCTGTTCGATCCGACGATCCACGTGCAGGGCGCCTGGAACGAGGGCGAGCAGCACCTCGCCGCGTCGGCAGGGCTCATGGTGCACTGCATCGAACAGCACGAGCCGCGCGACGACATGCAGCTTGCGAAGATCACCTTCGACGTCCTCGGCTTCATCCCGCTGCGTCCGACGCTCGTGTCGGTGCGCACGATCCGCCCCGGCCGCACGATCGAACTCGTCGAAGCGACGTTCAGCGTCGACGGACGAACCATCATCGTCGGGCGCGCGTGGCGTCTGTCGAAGCAGGATTCCTCGCCGGTGGCGGGCGCCGACGTGCCC
>NZ_DCNR01000079.1:42239-47913 GCF_002322065.1 Dermacoccus sp. UBA1591
TACGTGCCGGGCCGACACCGCGTCTGGCTGCGCACGCAGCTGCCGATCGTCATGGGTGAACAGATCACCCCGACGACGCACTTCCTCTCCGTCATCGACGGCGCCAACGGCATCGCCGTCCGCGTCGATCCGCGCGAGTGGATGTACCCCAACGTCGATTTGACGGTGCACCTCTTCCGCCAACCCGACCCCACCGCAACGGGATTCGACACCACCGTCGCGATGGGCGAGAGCGGGCTCGGCGTCACGATGACGTCACTGCACGACATCCACGGCCCCGTCGGACGCATCGCGCAGAGCCTGACGGTCCGCAAGCTCTGACGCGCGATGTTGCCCGGGAATCGTCAGTGGGTGAACTGCACGCCCTGGGAGGCGTCGAGCACGACGCCGACGCCGGCGCCGGACTCGAGCGCGGCCGGTTCGACGTCGCCGGGGTAGGCCACGGCAGCCAGCTCCAGCGTGGGCAGCGCATCGAGCCGGACGCTCACGCGCGTCACCTCGTCCGCCACCGCGCTGTGCACGATGCTCGCCGCCAGCGCGCGGGGGGCCCGGGCGTCACGCGCTCCGGCCGCTTCGCCCCACGAGGAACCATGTGTCGCCCCGGCGTCACGCATTGCGACACCGTCTCCCGAAGAGGAGCCGGACGCCGTTCCTGTCGCAACCACCCGTAGCGCACTCTGACGCAACTTCCAACGCCCCGGCGCGAGACCCACCGCTGCCGCCTCGTCGGGGCCCAGGGTCGTCGTGAAGCCGAGGAAATCGGCGGTGTCTTCGTCGGACGGCGCGGCCCACACCTCACGCGCGGCACCGTGCTGGACGATGCGTCCGTCGCGCATGACGGCGATGTCGTCGGCGACGGTGAGCGCCTCGCCGTGATCGTGCGTGACGAACAGTGCGGTCGCGCTCTCGGTCGTGAGGATGGCCCGCAGATCGGTCGACAACCGCTCGCGCAGGCCTCTGTCGAGGGCCGAGAGCGGCTCGTCGAGGAGCAACAACCGCGGTCGCACCGCGAGGGCCCGCGCGAGCGCCACACGCTGCTGTTGACCGCCGGACAGCGTTGCGGGAGAACGCTTCTCGTAGCCAGGCAGCCCGACGAGGTCGAGCAGTTGCCCGACGCGTGCGGCCTGCTCGGCGCGCCCCACACCACGTCGCGCCAGCCCGTAGGCGACGTTCGCGGCGACGTCGAGGTGCCCGAACAGTTGGCCGTCCTGGAACATCAGCGCGAAGTCGCGCTTGTGCGTCGGCACGCGCGTCACGTCGTCGCCGTCGAAGCTGACGCGCCCCGCGTCGAGACGCTGCAAGCCTGCGACGGCGCGCAGCAGCGTCGACTTGCCGCAGCCGCTCGGGCCGAGGACGGCGAGCACGCGCCCGGCGTCGACGGTGACATCGACGTCGTCGAGCGCCGGTGACTCCTGGCCGGCGAACGTCACGCGGGCGCCGCTGACGACGAGCCCGCGCGCCGCCTCCGCGGCCCGCTCACCATCGGCCCGCTCGCCACCAGACGTCATCCCCTCGGACCGCGTCCCACCGGCTCGCAACCCGTCGGACCTCTCGCCACCAGACGGCATCCCGTTGGCCCGCTCTTCACCGACCGGCGCCCCACCAGCCCACGCCGGACCGGCGTCGCCTCGCCTGGGTCGTCCCACCATCAGCCCATCCTCCCTGCGGCGACGCCGCCGATCTTGTCGACGGCCACCATGACGAGGCCAGTCACGGCTGCGAGCACGACGGACGCTGCCATCGCGCCACCGAAGTTGGCGTCACCGGGGCGCCCGATCAGCTGGTAGATGACGACGGGCAACGTCGGCGAATCAGGTTGCGCGAGAAAGGCCGTCGCGCCGAACTCGCCGAGCGAAACCGCGAGCGCGAACCCGGCTGCCGCGACGAAGGGTCGCCACAGCACCGGCAGATCCGCCGTCATCCATGCCCGGACCGGCGAGGCCCCGAGCGCGGCGGCCGCCTCGCGCGGACGTGGGTCGAGCGAGCGCAGCACGGGCGTCAGCGTGCGCACGACGAGCGGTAGCGCGACCATCGCCTGCGCGATCGGAATGAGCGCTGACGACGAACGCAGGTCGAGAGGCGGCCGGTCGAGCGTGATGAGGAAACCGAAACCGACGGTCACGGCCGAGACGCCGAGCGGCAGCATGAACGCCGCGTCGAGCAGCCGGACGACACGCCGCCCCGTCGGGCTCGCCGCGCGCCACGACACGACGACGCTGACGCACACCCCCAGCACGAGCGCGAGCAACGCAGCGTCGATCGCGATGCGCCAGCTCTGCGAGAGCGCACCGACGACCCCGAGGTCACCCAATCCGCGATAGTGCTGCACGGTCCAGCCGCCATCGGAACGCAGCGAGCGCACGAGCAGCGTCACCAGCGGCGCCAGGATGAGCGCCCCGACAGCGGCGGTGAGCGTCAGGGCAGCCGCGTCACCGCGCCCAGGACGTCGCAGCGCCGTCTGCTGCGTCACGCCACGCCGCACCCGCTCGTCATGACGCCCGATGCACGAGCGTTCGCTGACGACGAGCAGCGCCGCGACGAGGACGAACTGCGTCACCGACAGCACCGCCGCGGCTCGCAGGTCGAGGAATTCGACGGTGAGGGAGTAGATCTCCGTCTCGAGCGTCGAGTAGCGCAGGCCACCGAGCATGAGGACGATGCCGAACGCCGTCGAGCAGAACAGAAACACGACGCTCGCGGCGCTGACGACGGCGGGGCGCAGCTGCGGCCACGTCACCGTCCGGAAGACCTCCCGCGGTGATGCCCCGAGTGCCGCCGCCGACTCCGCCGTGCGCGGGTCGAGCGACGCCCACATCGGCCCGACGGTGCGCACGACGACGGACACGTCGAAGAACACCATCGCGAGCAGCACCGGCTGCCACGAGCCGTCCCAGCCCAACCAGGCAAGCGGGCCGCCGTCGGCGAACAGCGACCGGAACGCGACGCCGACGACGACCGTCGGCAGGACGAACGGCAGGACGACGAGCGCGCGCCACACCCCCGCCCCCGGCACGCGCAGCCGGTACAGGGCGTGCGCGACGGGCACACCGAGCAGCACCGAGCACGCCGTCGCGAGCGCCGCCATCCACACGGTGAACCACAGCACGCGCAGGATGCGCGGGCGCGTCAGGACGTCCGTGAATCCGCCCAGATCGACGTGCCGACCCGGCGCGAGCCCACGCACCGCCATCGCTGCGACGGGCCACGCGAAGAAGATCGCGAGGAACACGAGCGGGACGACGGCAAGCGCGGCCATGACGAACGGCGCGCGAGCGCCCCGGGCTCGTGCGCCGCGACGCAGACCATCACGGGTGCCGTTCATCGCTCGGGCGTCACTTGGACGTGACGTCCTTCCACTTCGTCAGCCATTCGGAACGGTTCTTGTCGATGTCGGCGGGCGACACCTCGATCGGCTTCGTCGGCTGCTTCGCGTTCGCCGCCCACGCCTTGGGCAGTTCGACGCTCGAGTCGACGGGGAAGACGTACATCGAGTCGGGCAGCGACTTCTGGAAGCTCGCACCGTTCATGAAGTCGATGAGCGCCTTCGCGCCGTCGGGGTTCTTCGCCCCCTTGAGCACACCGGCGTACTCGGTCGATCGGAAGCACGTGTCGAGCAGCGCCGACGTCGTCGACGTGCCCGCCTTGTCGACGGTGAACGCCGGCGAGCTGTCGTAGCTGACGACGATCGGACGCTTGCCCTTGCCGCTGCCGGTGAAGTCGACCTCGTACGCGTCGCTCCAGCCCGACGTCAGCTTGAGCCCGTTCGCCATGAGCTTCTTCCAGTACGCCTCCCAGCCGTCCTGGCCGTAGTGGCCGACGGTCGCGAGGAAGAACGCCATGCCCGGCGAGCTCGACGACGCGCCCGGCGCGACCATGAGGTTCTTGTACTCGGGCTTGACGAGGTCGTCGAACGACGCGGGCTTCGTCTTGTGGTTCTTCGTGAACCACGCGTCGTCGACGTTGACGCACACCGACGCGGTGTCGATCGGCGACAGCTGCCCCTTGCCCTGGCCGTCCGGCAGCTCGTACTTCGACGCCGACGCAGGCGCGCCCTTCGGGCTGTACGGCTCGAGGACGTCGTTCGTCGTGACACGCGAGGCGAACGTGTTGTCGATGCCGAACACGACGTCACCGAGCGGGTTGTTCTTGCTCAGCACGAGCTTGTTCGCGAGCTCACCGGCGTCACCGGACTTCACGACCTTGACGGTGTAGCCCGTCTGCTTCGTGAACTCGGCCATGACGTTCTTGTCGGGCGCCCACGACTCGTGCGTCACCAACGTGACCGTCTTCGACGCGCCCGAACCCGACGCACCCGAGCCGCCCGCTGAACTCGACTTCGAGCCCGACGAGTTGTTGTCGACGCTACACGCCGCCAGCGCACCCACGCACGCGAGCGCCAGCACGGCGCGGCCACCACGAGACATCATGTGAACGTTCCTCCTCACGGCCAGTGAGGGACGTCGTCGCCCGCACGTACGCGCGACGAGTGAGAACTCGACTTCCTCCGCCGGTGCTAACCGGGTCAGGTTCGAGGGTTTGGTGCCGGATGCGGCACGATCTCAGCGCACACTGCGCTCCCCTGTCGTTCGAGCGTGAGATTAGCACCGACCACCGACGGACGACACGCTTCGGCCCGCTTCGCACTCCGGCATCCCCGCTGACGGCTCGTGCGCACCTCACGCCGACGCCGGATCCCTCGTGCACGAGCCGGCCGCCACGACGCCCACCCCCGTCAGACCGGGCTGATGACCATGCCGACTGGCGCAGCGACACATGCACGCGCGAGGATGGACCCAAGACATCAACGGCCCGAGGCTCGACGACGCCTCACGACGGCCGACGACACGTAAGGGGAAACACCATGGGCAACCTCGTGTGGAAGGTGCTGAGCATGGGCGCCGGCATCGTCGCGAGCAAGATCGCGACGACCACCGCCACCAAGACGTGGAAGATGACGACCGGCAAGAGCCCGCGCAGCGCGAAGGACCCGAACGCCAGCATCATCGAAGCCGCGATCTACGCCGCCATCTCCACCGGCGCACTCGCCGCCGCCAAGATGTACGCCGAACGCCGCGCCGCCGACTACTTCACCAAGTCCGCCGGCCACCCGCCGCAGGCCCTCGTCAAGCGCGCCGAAGAAGAGGCCAAGGAAGCCCAGAAGGGCAAGAGCCAGGCGCCCGTCGTCGTCATGAAGTAATTCCCCTTCGTCCGCTTTCCGGCGTGGGAGCCTCGCGGGCTCGGCTCCCACGCTCGGTGCAGCAGACTCGGGGGCGTCCATGTCGCGCATGGAGCCGTCCGCTTGGAGGGTCAGGTTCTGCCTGGCCCTCCTCGCGTGTCTCTGGCCGACGCATCACTGAGCGTCGCGAATTTCGTCCACACCGGCGAATTTCGCCCACATTCGCGATTCACGTCCACCTCGGCGGATCTCGTCCACATCCACGTCCCGGCCGAACATCACGCCGCGCTCCGGTGGCATGCTGACGCCATGAGCACGGCCACCCGAGCGCAACTGCGCCTCGGCACGTCAGGGTGGACGTACGCCTCCTGGAAAGGCACCGTCTACCCCGCAGGCGTCGCCGACCGCGTGCGCCTCGAGTACTACGCGGCGAACCTCTTCGACACCGTCGAACTCAACGCCGGCTACTACCGCTGGCCGGCACTCACGAGCTTCGAG